>JASDTM010000121.1:0-1718 GCA_041891535.1 Clostridiaceae bacterium | reverse complement strand
ACTCCAATAAGTCCCGACATTATTCCTTTAGGAAACTGCCCTACTGCATTTAATCCAATGCCTATCAATGCAAATGGAACAGTGAGTTTATTCGGGATCTTTCTGTCCTTAAGATCAGTCTTTACGGCAAGTGCACATAAAGCCAATACAAGTATTACTCTAAATGTCGTAATTATGGCATTGCCTCCACAAATGATGAGAAGAATGAAATTATCTGAACTCCTAAAGCCTGTAGACCCACCAACGCTGCAAGAAATACCAAAGAAAGAATCAATGCATACTCTGCAAAGCCCTGTCCTTCTTCTCCATCAAACATTTTCTTCAAAAATAATGTATTCATAATTGCCTCGATTTTAAAAAACGCCCCCTTTTCAGGGGGCTTTTGGTAATATGACTTTCTAATCTTCTATATAGTAGCTGCAGGTGGTATCAATTCATTCTTTATTTTAGTAAAGATATTGGCTATTGCAGTTCCTAAAGGTGACAGTGCCCCTATAACTAGTAATGCTACAAGAGCTAGTATAAGTGCATATTCAGCGAATCCCTGACCTTCTTCATCTGTCCAGATGTTTTTTAATATTTCCATTTCGACTCTCCTTTAATTATTTAATATATTGTAAACTTAAGTTGGTTTATTGAGGATATCTTAACATTTAGAAAACGATATCGTTAATGAACCATGCGGTTTTTCGATTGTATCCCATGGGTTTTTTGGTGTGAATAAAGAATATTTGTGAATTGTATAAAGTGTTATAATTTGAAACGTTTCTTTGTAATAATCGTTGTTTGTGATATATAATGCACCCGTTTTTTCGCGTTATATCAATAATATCCAAGAAAATCATGCATAACTTTTTTCAATCCATAAGTCGGTCAGTGGAATCTTCAAAATATGTGTCGAAAATTTTACAATTTTTTATAGGTAATTTAGATGTTTTCTTCAAAATAAATGTTATGAAATGTGATTCAAAACAATAAACTCTCCATTTTGATCCAAGATAAAATACGACATTTGAGGTCATTTATTATGATTTTTAATAAATGTTTATGTTAATTTTAAAATTTAATTTGATATTCAAAGTATTATATTAATATACTATTCATACTTTGAGCATTGCCGGTCAGTGGATTAGGTGTTTTTGGGTATAAAAAAACGAGGGTTGATCCCTCGTTCTTTTGTGCTATGGGTTGGATTACTTAACTTCTACAGTTGCGCCAACTTCTGCAAGCTTAGCTTTGATGTCTGCTGCTTCGTCCTTTGAAACTGCTTCTTTAACAGTCTTAGGTGCTCCGTCAACAAGATCCTTAGCTTCCTTTAATCCAAGGCCAGTTAATTCTCTTACAACCTTGATAACCTTGATCTTCTGATCGCCAACTACTGACAATACAACGTCGAACTCAGTCTTCTCTTCTTCTGCTGGTGCTGCTGCTCCAGCTGCTGGTGCTGCTGCAACTGCTACAGGTGCTGCTGCTGATACTCCGAATTCTTCTTCACAAGCCTTTACCAATTCGTTTAGTTCAAGAACTGTCATAGCTTTGATAGCTTCAATAATCTGTGTCTTATCCATTTTTAAATCCTCCAAAATTGTTTGAATATTTTTTTGTTTTTTTGCCCTCTTCAGGCTCTTTTAAAGTGATAGTCAGTGTTTCTTAAGCTTCAGCTTTCTTGTCAGCTAATGCTTTAACCATATAGGTAAACTTGTTTGCAGGGTTTACTG
>JASDTM010000120.1:924-2058 GCA_041891535.1 Clostridiaceae bacterium | reverse complement strand
ATGTGTACCGGCTTCAGAAGTTGGTATGTTATTGACATAGGATGCTATGGTCTCTAAAGGAGAATCAGTGACCTGGATACAAACCTCACCAGATAGTCTGATGTCGTTAATTTCCCTTTCACCTTCAAAAAGTATTGGTTTTTCATGTATCGGCACCTTACTTTCATTCAAGTATTCGTTAAAGTCCAATAAACACCTTTCAGAATGATAGGATTTCTACACATTCGGCTCAACTGATCCTTCAGAATAAGGGTTATACCCTTATTCTGAAAAGATAATTCCTTAAGCCTTTCATCAATAAGCTCGAACTTGAAATCACTGTTGCCAAAAACAGCCTTATCAAGCAAAAAAGTAACCTTAGTGCCAGTCTTATCTGTTTTACCCACAACATCCAATTTGGTAACAGGAGTACCAGGCATCATTTTGTTATATTTCTTATCAAAGGCATACTCGAATCTCTGTCTGTGGATTTTACCGTTTCTATAAACCTCAACCTCCATGTACTCACTAAGTGCATTAACAATTGATGCACCAACACCATGGAGACCACCAGAGGTCTTATAATTTTTATTATTAAACTTACCCCCCGTATGAAGCTCTGTATAAACCATCTCTACACCAGAAATTTTCTTGGTTGGATGTATTTCTGTAGGTACACCTCTTCCATTATCAATAACTGATACAGATCTGTCCTTATGCAGTACTATCTCAGCAGTATTTCCATATCCATTTGTTATTTCATCTATGGCATTATCAACAATCTCCCATAGGCAGTGATGCATACCACGGGAAGATGTATTACCAATATACATACCAGGCCTGACTCTAACAGGCTCAAGCTTTTCTAAAGATGTAAGGTCTTCTACACTATAGGAATTCCTATCAAGTTTTTCAGTCATTTCCTACTCCGATCAATCTTTTTATAATTTACCAAAATCATTATATCATTAAAATTGCCAGTTTTGAAAACTTTCTCCGTATAAAACTGTACATACATTCGATTTTTCGAAACTTTTTCCACTAATATGAAAATATTTCCGAATATATAGTAAGAAATCCTATAAAAAACATAACCAAAATCAAAAATGACATCCTAAGATGCCCTTTTTGATACTAACAATTAAAAGTATTGAA
>JASDTM010000120.1:567-914 GCA_041891535.1 Clostridiaceae bacterium | reverse complement strand
CAATTAATCTATTGATTCAAGTACTTACTGTCTGTGATCCTGTTGATTCTTGATCCAATTATTGCTGCAACACCACACCATAATGTATCCCCAACCATGAAGAGAAGTGCTCCCTTTACTATGGCGTCATTAAGTTTAAGGTTTGATGCCTGCATAAAACTGTTCTTTATCATATAAAGCCAGAATACACCAAGGGTGTATACGACCAAAAGTCCTAAGAAACAGAAAATAAATAAGGGTACAATCTTCTTACCACCGAACTTCTTTGAAAGATATCCTATAAGTGTTGTACCGAAAAGCATTCCCACAAGATATCCAAAGGTAGGATAAAGTACATACTGTGGTCC
>JASDTM010000120.1:0-557 GCA_041891535.1 Clostridiaceae bacterium | reverse complement strand
TCCTCCACCACCGGTGAATACAGGAATACCTGCCAAGCCAATTATGAGATAAAGGGCTACTGACATGAATCCCTTCTTAGGTCCTAATAAAATTCCCGCTAAGGCACAGAATACAAACTGGGCTGATACAGGTACAATCCCAATTGATACCCTGACAAATGCTCCTACGGCAATCAATGCTGAAAATAATGGTATAAGCGTCATATCCACTGTTGATAAACCGCTTACTGTCTTAACGTTTCTACTCATATCTTCTCCTCCATTTTCCTTTTATTTACATTACCTAAGTTTAACAGGAATACTCTGTTTGTAAATGTATTTTTATACTTTATTTGTTCAGATATTGAATAAATTAGATCTATTTATTCAAATAATGACTGTTATTCATTGTAAATTTCTAAGACAAAAGCCTCTGGATTCACTCCAGAGGCTGCATTAAATAACTTAATTCATATTTTTTAAATTATTCTGATTTATCTTAAATATGCACCGGTTTTAGGTGGTCTGACTTCTACTCCATGCAGCCTTACTCTTTTAAATATTGCATGGTAGAAGAT
>JASDTM010000119.1:3215-13223 GCA_041891535.1 Clostridiaceae bacterium | reverse complement strand
TTGATTTTATCATAGAAGACCTTTTTGTATTTACAGAAAAACTTTCACTCTCTCATTTCAATAGTCCCCATTAATACACCTTCTTTTGGAAATATAAATGATTTAGTTACCGATTCCCTTAAGCTCAAGTCCTTTGTTATGGTCTAATGCCCAGGTTATACCCCATTCATTGGAGAAAATGATGACATTTCTGTTTTTCATGTCTACGAGTTTCCTGGAGTCGGAGGTTAAGCTTAGAGTCTCAATCTTATCAGGGAGCTTATCAATCCATCTTACAAATCTATATGGCAGATGCTCAATTCTGATTTCGACACCATATTCATTCTTAAGTCTGTACTCCAATACTTCGAATTGAAGGACACCAATAACACCGGCAATGATTTCCTCCATGCCGGCATAATCCTCTCTGTAAATCTGGATTGCACCTTCCTGTGCTATCTGAGTAACACCTTTTACAAACTGTTTCCTCTTCATAGTATCCATTGGCCTTATTCTTGCATATAATTCTGGTGCAAAGGCAGGGATAGGCTCAAATTTAAACTTATCAGAAGGTGGACATAAAGTATCACCGATTGAATATATACCTGGGTCAAAAACTCCTATAATATCTCCGGCATAGGCTTCTTCAATGATTTCTCTGTCCTGTGCCAAAAACTGCTGAGGCTGGGTAAGCTTTACCTTACCATTACCCTCCATATGATATACTTCAATGCCTCTTTCAAATTTACCTGAGACAATTCTCATAAATGCAATTCTGTCTCTGTGCTGAGGGTTCATGTTAGCCTGTATTTTAAAAACAAAGGCTGAGAAGTAATCTTCAAAAGGAGATACGATTCCTTTATCTGACTTTCTTGCATGTGGTGATTCGGTCAATTTAAGAAAGCTTTCAAGGAAGGGCTCAACACCGAAGGTTGTCAGAGCAGACCCGAAAAACACCGGCGTTAAATCACCAGTTCGAACTTTATCTAACTCAAATGTATTTCCTGCAATATCCATGAGTTCTATATCTTCGTGGAGTTTTTTCAAGAAATCAGATGGGATTAAAGAATTTATTTTATCATCACTTATGTTTACAGTATCAATGTGGGACTCAGCAGAACCGTGCTTACCGCCAGAGAACATAAGAATATTTTCTGAATTTCTCTCATAAATACCTTTAAAGTTCTGACCTGACCCAATTGGCCAGTTTACAGCTACACTTTTAATTCCAAGGACATCCTCTATCTCCTGTAATAATTCAAATGGATCTCTTGTTTCTCTGTCCATTTTATTTATAAAGGTGAAAACTGGTATTCCTCTTAAGGAGCATACTTCAAAAAGCTTCTTTGTCTGGGCTTCAACACCCTTGGCTCCATCTATAACCATGACTGCAGAATCAGCAGCCATCAGAGTTCTGTATGTATCTTCCGAGAAATCCTGGTGACCTGGGGTATCCAATATGTTGATACAAAAGCCCTCATAATTGAACTGCATAACTGAGGAAGTAACAGATATACCTCTTTGTTTCTCTATTTCCATCCAGTCTGAAGTTGCATGTCTAGATGCCTTTCTTGCCTTGACTGAGCCGGCCTCCCTGATAGCACCTCCGTATAACAAAAGCTTTTCAGTAAGAGTAGTCTTACCAGCATCGGGATGGGATATTATGGCGAATGTCCGCCTTCTTTCTATTTCTTTTCTATTGTTTTCCAAAAGGGAAACCTCCCAAATTAATTAAAATCAAACATTATAAGTATATAGATTTTGTCCCGGTTTGTCACTTATAAAAGTTTTTGAATGAATTCTACCATAATAGGAACAATATCAAAGAATGTAATCGGTGATTGGAGAAATTTTTATGTTTGACCAATTTTGATCATTAAAAACAAAGAATATATCCAATTTACATATTTACTTATATAGAATACAATATAAGTAAATATGTAAATTGGACGTGATGATAGTGGAGTACAAGAAAAAGCTAGAAAAGCTCATCTCTGAACAAAACGGAACGGTTTTAACCACACAATTGGATTCAATTGGAATTCCGAGGATTTATCTTCAAATTCTAATTGATGAAGGTAAATTAGAACGTGTAAACCGAGGAGTTTATGTTTCAACAGATGCTATTGAAGACAAGATGCTCTCAATGCAGTTAAAGTACCCAAAGATTATCTATTCGCATGAAACCTCACTTTATATGCACAATCTAACAGATAGAACGCCATCTAGATATTCAGTAACAGTACCAAGTGGATATAAAGCTTCATCAAATATGTACGATCAATTTAAATTTTTTTATATAAGAAAAGATCTTGTTGAACTTGGAGTTGAATCTATGAAAAGCCCAAATGGGAATTTTATAAAAATTTACAATATTGAGAGAACTATTTGTGATTTAATCAGGAGCAGAAATCGAATAGATATCCAAATTTTAAATGAAGCTTTGAAACAGTTTGTAAAAATGAAAACAACTGATTATTCAATTCTAATGAGTTTTGCCAAAGAACTTAAAATAGATACAATTCTTAGTAAATATCTGGAGATTTTATTATGACAGGGAATTCTATAAGGCTTTGAAGGCAACAGCTATTCATAGGAAGTCTGAATTTTTACTTAATGATATAAGAGGTAGAATATCAGAAATCAGCAACAATGAAACCTTGAAATTAATGTGGTCACTATATTCTAAGGAATACAGTTATGCTTCGAGAATCAATTACCAAAAAATAATTGAAGCTATAACTGAGTTAAATAGCGATATTCTTGATAAGTAGAATGAATTAAGGCAAGATATTACAAATACCTTGCCCTAATCCATTTGCTCGTCAAAATAAAGAATTATTGTTCATCCTTTGAATAATCGATGAACTCATCCTCTGGCATTTCCAGGGGTTCATCAAAGTATTCTGAAGTTTCATCTCTTAATAGCTCAATTTGAGGTTTTTGAACATCTGTTGGTAGATGCTCAGCCTTATAGCCTTCACCTAAGGGAAGGTGTTTAATTTCTACTTCTGTTTTTTTTTACCTTCGCTGTCATATGAATCATCTTCTGCCAAAACTGAGAAATAGTCTGTGTCTGGATTATTTTTATGCTCAGGATCCCATACTGCTACAATGTCAGGATTTTTGTTTGAGTGATCATCCTCTTCAACTGGTTCCTTATATGTTTCGTCCTCTATTTCATGACTTCTGAACTTTCTTTCAAACTGACAGTTATCATCACAATATTCTTCTTCAATTTCATACACTTTTTTCTTTAATTCATCCATTTTTAGTATCCTCCTTACAGAAAAAACGAAATTCTTTTCTATATAATATCATAGAAACTGAATATGTTTACTTTACTATTTGTGAAAGAACTTTGAATTTATACAGCAATTATGTCATTTATTACGTTGTTGTGACTCAATCGCCTTAAACATTGCCCAAATATACATATTTCAGATGCTTTTCTGCCACCGACTTTAGCTTGAGCAGTTTATCTTTTGGGGTTGGATTCTTGTTCAACATGTTAAATGTCGGGAAGAACCTTGATAAATGAATTGGGATGTCGCGGGAAACTGAGGAGAGCCATGAACTTAAATTTATCATTTCTTCCTCGGAGTCATTTTCGTCTGGGATTATCAGTGTTGTTACTTCAACATGGGCAGATTTTGAGGCAGTTTTGATTGTATTTTTTACAAGCTCCAAGCCTCCACCCATCTTTTTGTAAAATTCTTCTGTAAAAGCCTTAAGATCTATGTTGAATGCATCACTTACCTCCAATATAGAGTCCAAGGTCTTTTCTGTCATATATCCATTTGTTACAACAACATTTATCATACCTGCATCCCTAATCAGTTTACCTGTATCAACAATGAATTCCGGACAAATGGAAGGCTCATTATATGTATATGCAATACCGATGTTTCCGTATGCCTTTAGAGAAATTGCTTTTTGTGCCAAATCTTCAGGGGTTATTTTAGAACCAATAGACTTTCTGACCATGGAAATGTCGTGGTTTTGGCAAAAGCTGCATTTCATATTACAACCGTAGCTTCCGTAGGATAATATCTTTGATCCGGGATAAAAGTGGTACAAGGGCTTTTTCTCAATTGGATCCAGATTAACTGCAGTTGCTCTTCCATAGTTTAGGGGAATTGATTTTCCGTTTAATTCTGTTCTTACACCGCATATCCCTGTTGTATTTTCACTTAGACTGCAATTATGGGGACATACCTCGCAATGTATCATGAATACCTCACCACCTTAAACCTCTCAATTGAAAAGTTATCGTCCTTGATTCCTGCTTTTTGCTTTGCAATGTTAATTTGTTCCTCAACTGTGTCTACACCTTCAAGATCCGGCAATAGCAAACCTCTTTTTCTTCCCTGGGTGACTATTACTCCATAATTTTTCACATCCAGCTCAGAAATATCTGTAATTGGTTCTGTTGGAGATAAAACATCCACTGAGCAATCAATATCCTTGAATTCAATTTTTCTTAAAGGATAAAACCTTGGATCATTGAATGCTGCATCTACTGCATTTTGAATCACCTCAGAACAAACTGAATCAGTGGTGGGGGCTATTGTACCTATACAGCCCCTTAATTCTCCAAATTTTTTGAGTGAGACAAATACCCCTGCTTCATTAACTAAATAATCACTTGGCATATCTGTTGTTTTTATAAATTCAGAAAGCTTTATATCCCTGCCATCCAATTTTTCATTAATTGTTTGAAGTGCAAGTTTGACAAGGGGATGAACATTCTTTTTAGTAAGTACTTCTGATTTTTCATGGTAAATATTAAGAAAATCCCTTTCTGGATCTTCTCCCTTAGGCTTTATTCCCACTATTCCATAACCGACTCCAAATGGAAATTTATAGCTGTATTTTTCGGATTTAACTGCAGTTTTATCTAATGCTCCAGCCATTATGGTGAAGGATCTGTGTCCACATTCTCCGGCTTCCTCAAGGAAATTATTATTAAAATCCAAGAGCTCTTCAAAATTTCCACTAGATAGGATCTCCATTATTCTTTTATCATAAATCGGTCCGTTTTTATTATAGCCATAAAGACCATCATCCTTTAACATATGGGACAAATCCCCAGAGGCTATGAAAACTACTCTTTTATTTGCCTTTTCTACTTCATCTTTAATATATGTTCCAAGTTCATAGTGATCTGAAAGAGGCATTCCTGAAAGCCCAATTCTAACCAGTTTGAAGTCTTTGTACTTTTTTAGGATAAAGTGTAGTGGAACCATTGTGCCGTGGTCTAGGGGCTCCTTCTTAGAGCCTTCAGTGCCTCCGGGAAAATCTTCAAACTTCAATCTTTTTGAAATTTTATCTATAAGGTCTTCATCATATGGTATTTCAAATTCAATGTTTTTGTATCCGAAACGGCTGAAATCTCCGCGACCGGATCTGCCGGAGGATATGTTGAAATAATCCCTGTACATGGTCACATGTGGTGTAGTTATTATTATTGTGTCAGGTTTAAGTTCGGCGATTTCTTCTGCAACTCTTTCATAGGCATTAACAGTAGATTGTATGAGCTTTTCCTCACCTTTACCTATTTCAGGGATAATCAATGGAGGGTGAGGTACGCAATATGCAGCAATAATTGACATGTTCTTAACCTCCTAAATGTTTTTAGTTTGTTTGGTTCCATTATAGGTCAAATTCTTAATAAACGTTGTATTGCACTGATCCATAATATTTACCATGTGTTAATACTACTTTAATCAACGGATGCCATACTTGAATCATTAAATTCATGATATGCAAAATCTTGATTGTTAAAATCAACCTAAAAGATTTCTAAACTATGGATAAAGGATTAATATTCTATTTTTTGCATATTTCTAGGTCTGTAATTGGATAAAATTTAACTAGTGGCAGATTTGACTATTATAGTTTGATTGACCATGGAAGGCGGTGATAGGGATCATGAGATTAAAAAAGAATAATTTACTTATCCTGCTGATCTTCGCATTTTCAATTTTGTTATTGCCAGCGAAGGTAGCATTAGCCAGGGATTATACCATTGACAAGTATGAAATGCTCTATGATGTCAAAAAGAACGGTGATGTTTATGTTACTGAAGATCTCACCTACAATTTTGACGGCAGCTATTCCGGAGTTTTCAGAGATATAGATACAGATGGAACGTCAGGTATTGATAATCTTAGCGTCTCTGTTCTTGAAAATGGAAATGAACGAGAGCTTTATATGATTGACCAGGGCTTGGGCAAACAAGGCAATTTTGAATACTATCAGCAAAGCCCGGGGATAATGAGGGTTAAAATTTATGAAGCCTCAGACTCTGTCAAGAAAACCTTCCGAATCAGGTTCAATCTTAAAAATCTTGCAATAAGATATGACGATATTGGTACCCTGAACAGAAAGATAGTGGACAGAAATTGGCAGGTTCCATTAAACAATGTAACTGCAACAATAAAAATACCAGAAGGTGCAAAAAAAGAAGACCTGCGTATATTCTCACACGGTGATTTAACCGGTTGGGATGAAATAATAGACGGGAATACTTACAAGGTTTCAATTGCAAGTGTGAACCCGGGAGAAACAGTGGAAACGCTGGCTATATTCCCAAAGGATTTAATCAGTGATTCTCAAAGATATGTTAATGAAGTGAGACTTCCAACGATATTACAGCAGGAAGCAGTTAATGCAGATGCAGCCAATAAAGCCAGGGAAGAAGCTCAGAAAGAGTATGAACAGATGCTGGAGGCCGAAAGAAAAAGGGAAGAAAAGCTTGCTTTTGGAAGACAAGTCACTCCGATACTTGGTGCACTTGGTGCAGGAGCACTTGGAATAATTGCATTTATAGCATCTAAATTTGGTAAAGAGAGAAAACCTGGATTTACAGGAGATTATTACAGAGAACTGCCCGGAGATTACACTCCAGCAGTTATGAGCTACTTGATGTTCAATAGACAGGTGGAATCAAAGGATATCATGGCTACCTTGATGGACTTATCAAGGAAGAAGCTGATTAAAATAGAACCGGTTGAAGTAGAGGTAAGAAGACTGCTTGGTTCAAAAACTGAAGTGGATTATGTCATTTCCCCGACGGGAAATAATGATTTTTCGGGTTTGGCAACACATGAGAAATTCCTATACGATTGGTTTATCAAAGACTTGGCAGGTGGTGGCTCCATAGCCATGGATGAATTGGAGAAAATGCTTAAGAAAACTGGTAATGCAAGACAATTCACCGCTGATTTTGAAAGATTCAAAATGTACGTCAATGATGAGGCTATTGATCAACAATTCTTTGAGAGAAACAGTACCAAAGGAATCGGAAAGTTTAATTTAATTGCTTTGGGTTTAATGGCATTAGGACTCTTAGCCTTAGTGCTTTATGAGAACTTTGTCGGCTTAGTTCCGATAATTGGAGGAATTCTGATACTTATAACAAGTGCTGGGTTGACCTTTAAACAAAGACTTACACAATACGGAGCAGACCAAACCTCCATGTGGAAGGCATTTAAGAAGTTCTTACTTACATTCTCAAAGCTTGATAAGGCTGAAATACCAGCTTTAGCTATATGGAACCACTACTTGGTTTATGCAACCTCCTTGGGAGTTGCCAAGGAAGTTATAGATCAGCTACCGTTTGTTTATTCACCTGAGGAGCTGCAAACAGCAACAGGACAGGGATTCTATCCTACCTTCTATTACGGCGGACACTTCAACAGAATGAACAATGCAATGAATAGTGCAGTCCAAACAGCTACAAACACCATAAGAACCCAACAGATTGCACAATCCCGAAGATCTTCCTCAGGAGGTTTCGGAGGGGGATTCAGCGGAGGTTCATCAGGAGGCTCAGGCGGCGGTGGTGGCGGCGGAGCATTCTAAATGAATGTCAGCTTTTGGATTGTATTGGATATTGAAAATCTAAACTAGTTTAAATTGAACAAAATAAATAACTATAGATGAAAAGGAGAAAATAATTATGAGTCCTATTTGGATAGTATTGATCGTATTAGTTTTATTGGTTGGAGTGGTTATTTCCATGTACAACGGACTTGTTTCCATAAGAAACAATGTTAAGAACGCATTTGCACAGATGGATGTCCAGATGAAAAACAGGGCTGACCTAATCCCTGGATTGGTTGAAACTGTAAAGGGTGCTGCAGGACATGAAAGAGGAACACTAGAGGCAGTTATTAAGGCAAGAAGCCAGGTTATGAACGCTTCAACACCAGAAGAGTCCATGGCTGCAAACAATGAAATGACTTCAGCTTTAAACAGATTGATGGTACTTGTTGAAAATTATCCTGACCTAAAGGCAAATTCAAACTTCCAGCAATTGATGGCTGAATTGAAGGATGCTGAAGAAAAGATCAGATACTCCAGACAGTTCTACAATGACACTGTTGAAAAGTACAACACAAGAATTCAGGTTGTTCCTACAAACATTATTGCAGGTATGTTCGGCTTTACTCCAGAGAAGTTCTTCGAGATTGCTCAGGAAGAAAGGGTTGCACCTAAGGTTGATTTTTCAGGAATTTATAATGCTGACTATAACAAACCTCAGGACAAGACCGGTGGTTCACCACAAGTATAATATTTATCAATTAAAAACCTAAAAAAACCAAAAAAATCCTTAATTCAATAGAATTAGGGATTTTTTATTTTTATCTTCATTAATTAATAAAATTTACTAAAAATTCATATATTATTGAATTTAAGATAAAAATATATGCATAAACAAGGTGAATAATTAAATTGGATTGGTTCTAAATCTCTGAATTATTTATAAAAAAGGAGCATTAAAAAATAATCCGAATTATAATTGAACTATCAATATTATTGTGAGGTCTTATACATGCAAATTCAAAAGTATTTCACTAAGCAAAAAATGATGCGAACAGTACTTTATACACTGGTTCCAATATATCTGTTCGCAATCTATCTCTTCGGTTGGAGAGTACTGCTGGTATTAGCTGCAGTCACTATTGCAGGCAGCTTGGGCGAGCTCTGGATCATGAGAATGATCAACAAGGAGAAGGCCAAGATATCAGAGGCTGTCCTTGTTTCTTGTGCCTTATTCACTCTGACACTTCCACCTACAATTCCAATCTGGATAGCAGTGGTGGGCATTTTGTTTGGAGTAATCATAGGCAAATGTGTATTCGGTGGTTTCGGCCAGAACATTTTCAATCCTGCATTGGTTGCAAGATGTTTTATCTATGTTTGTTTCCCAATCCCAATGACTGTTACCTGGGCAAATCCTTTCACAGGAATTCCAGGTGGACTATTAAAGTGGGCACCAGGTGTTGATATGGCAACTACTGTCACACCAATGATAAACATGGAAATGAACGGAATAACAACCAATCCTTTGAATCTGTTGATTGGTAATACTGCCGGTTCAATGGGCGAAACATCAGCAATCCTGATAATTATCGCCGGAATTTATCTCGTTTATACTAAAACTGCAAACTGGAAGATTATGGCTTCAGTACTTGGATCAGCATTAGTTTCATCTACTGTTCTTTATCTTGTTAAACAAACTCCTTATACACCATTATTCAGCATGTTGTCCGGAGGACTTCTGTTTGCGTCAGTATTTATGGCAACAGACCCGATTTCAGCGCCATCCAGGGATAAAGCCAAGATCATCTTCGGTATTCTAATTGGTACATTGGCAGTTATCTTAAGGACCTATTCCTTGTTTACTGAGGGTATTATGTTTGCAGTCCTGATTGGAAACTCATTCGCTCCATTAATCGACAGGAATGTCAAAATATGGGAAGCAAAGCAAAAAGAAAAGCTTGCTCAGGCAGGAGGTGCTAAGGCATGAAGAAAGGATATCTTTACACAATAGTCTTTACTATGATTTGTGCGGCTATCTTCACTGCTGTACTGGCATTTACCCAAGGATCCCTTACTCCGAAGATAAATGAGAATCAGACACTTTTCGTCAGAAAAGCAATAATGTATGCCTTCAACATGGATACCAATGGTACCAATGCCGAAGTTAACCAGAATTTCGACAAATTTATTAAGCTT
>JASDTM010000119.1:0-3176 GCA_041891535.1 Clostridiaceae bacterium | reverse complement strand
GAGTTGATGCTTTTGCACAGTTAAATGATAAGGGTGAGGAAGTTGGATATGCATTTCCTTTCCAGGGATCAGGGCTATGGGGACAGATAAGAGGTTATATTGCCCTGGATAAGGACCTTAAAGAAGTTAAGGGCTTAACTTTCACAGAGCAGAATGAAACACCAGGCCTTGGCGGCAGAATTGATGAAAAGCCATTTAAGGAGCAATTCCGTGGAATGGTTATGCCAGAAGGTGAACTTAAATATGGAAAAGTCGGGGATAAAGAAATAGATGCCATAACTGGTGCTACCTTGACATCCAACTCTGTTATCAGAATACTCAATGATGCAAAAAAACAGGTCATTGAGAAGTGGGGAGGTAAATAATGGCTACTGAATCAGTAAAAGAAGTTATTGAACGTAATGTCTGGAAAGATAACCAGGTATTAAGACAGATACTGGGAATATGTTCCTCCCTGGCTGTAACAAACCGTATGCAAAACTCCCTGGTAATGGGATTGGGCTTGATGTTTGCCACAGCATTATCCAGTCTGACCCTGTCAGCATTAAGAGAATACATTCCACAAAGAGTCAGGATGATTATCCAGACACTTGTTATTGCATTCTATGTAATTATAGTTAATATTGCTCTTCAGGCATTCCTGCCTGATGTTTCAAAACAGCTCGGACCATATGTCGGCTTGATAATAACAAACTGTATCATCATGGGTAGAGCAGAAGCATATGCAGCAAAGAATCCTCCTTTTGTTTCAATGTTGGATGGATTATTTGCAGGAGCTGGTTATACAGTAGTTCTTCTTGCCATCTCATTCATACGTGAATCCTTGGGATTCGGAACCATTTTTGGTATGCCGCTCCCATTCAACTTCACCAAATGGACACTGATGGTTATGCCACCGGCTGCCTTCTTCATAATCGGTATCTTCATATGGATGCTGAATGTTTATGAAACTAAGAAGGAAGAGAAGAAGGGAATTGTAAGATCCGGAAATCTTACTGTCCAGAAAAAACAGGAAGGGGGTAACTAGTAATGGGAGCAGCACCTAATATTTCTCCGATAGTTATTTTCTTTGCATCAATCGTCACCAGTAACATGGTTTTATCCAATTTCCTTGGAATGTGTTCTTATCTTTCGGTTTCATCTGAATATAAAACAGCCACAGGACTAGGAAAGGCAGTTGTCCTCGTATTGGTTATCACTAATACTGCAAACTGGTTACTTTATAAGTTTGTAATTATCCCTCTTGGCATTGAGTATCTTCAGTTCATTATCTTTATCATGGTTATAGCAGCCATAGTTCAGATTCTTGAAATGTTCATGGACAGATACCTGCCTGATATGCATGCAAAACTTGGAATATTCCTTCCTCTGATTACAGTTAACTGTGCAGTTTTGGGAGCAACTTTATTCCAGGTTATCAGAAACTACAGCTTTATTCAGACAGTTTTATTCAACATAGGATCCGGAATAGGCTGGTGGATGGCTATATGTATGTTGGCTGCAATTAGAGAGAAAATGACAAGAAACAAATTGCCAAACGGACTTCAAGGAGTTGCAATCTCCTTTATCATCACTGGTATCATGGCCTTATCTTTCATAGGATTCTCCGGAATCTTCACAATTCAGTAGGGGGATGGGAAATATGGATATGATATTGAATGTTATAAGAACTACGGCAATACTTACAGCAATTTCTGCAGCCCTTGCCATAATCATTTCAATTGCTGAAAGGTATTTGAACAATTATGGAGAATGTAAGCTGGATATTAATGATGGTTCGAGGGAATTGGTAGTTGATGGAGGATCAAATCTTCTGACTACTCTAGCTTCCCAGAAAATTTTTATCCCATCAGCCTGCGGTGGAAAAGCCACATGCGGACTGTGTAAATTACAGGTAATTGAAGGAGCAGGTCCACTTTTACCTACTGAGGAACCATATTTGACCGAGAAAGAGCGTAATGATCATTTCAGACTCGCATGTCAGATAAAGGTCAAAACAAACATGAAGCTGCTTATTCCTGAAGATTTATTCAATATAAAGGAATATGTTACTACAGTAGAGTCAATAAAGGACCTTACCCACGACATAAAAGAAGTCAGAATGAAGCTTCCTGAAGGCGAAGAAGTAAACTTCAAGGCCGGACAATTTATGCAGTTCTACACCAAGCCATATGGCAAGGTAACTGAGGAAGTTTTCAGAGCATACTCAATATCCTCTCCTCCACAGGACAAGAATCACATTGAGCTATGTATAAGACAGGTTCCAGAAGGAATTTGTACAACCTTCGTTCATACTGCACTTAAAGAAGGAGATACACAGATACTTTCAGGACCATATGGTGATTTCTGGTACAGAGGAAACTGTGACACAATGGTCATGGTTGCAGCCGGTTCTGGACTTGCACCAATGAGAGCATTGATTTATGACAATCTTAATAAAAAGGTTGATGTTAAAATGGTGTTCTACTTCGGAGCAAGATCAGAAGAAGACTTATACTATGTTGAAGAATTTACAAAGCTTGCAGAAGAACATGATAACTTTACCTATATTCCTACACTTTCAAGACCTAAGGGTGAGTGGTCAGGTGAAAAGGGAAGAGTTACTGACCTTCTTGAAAGAGATTTTGAAGACAAGGTTGGAGCACTTAATAAAGAAGCATATCTTTGCGGATCTCCTGCATTCTTGAAGTCTGTTAATGAAGTCCTGGAAAAGAAGGGCTTCGACAAAGAAACTCAGATCTACTACGACGAATTCTAGGAGGTTTAATATGAAAGAGAATCCTATCAATAAGAATATTGTTGAAGATATGCAGCCTGGAAGACTTACCCTTGATGGTTTTCTTGGTGTAGATAAAAGAACCTTGAATGAAATCATTGATGCTGATAAAAAAGTTCTGGATAAGCTTAATGTTACTGCCCTTGAAATCGGGAAAAAGATGAGAAAGCTTACTCTTAAGGGTATGGAAGCACTAGGTGATCCAATAGAAGTAGATGGTTACGAGATTGAAGTTACCGAATACATGGGCTATGCACTTTGTCCCTTCAAGGACAACAGAAAGGCAGGTAAGAGAATAACTGATGCAACTAACTTAAAGACAGGAAAGCACATGAGTTGGACAGATATAAGTATTCATCTTATAAGAGACCATGGTTTCTTCCAAGGTAAGGGCTCCACC
>JASDTM010000118.1:9284-13433 GCA_041891535.1 Clostridiaceae bacterium | reverse complement strand
TGTAGTCTCACCAGCCCCAAAAAGCATATCTGTAGTCTCAACCCTACCCCTTTTGCCGAACTTAAGACGAAATAGCCCCAAGGCAATAGATATGATGAAAAATGGTTTCCAGCGTCCGGTGAAATTAACCGAGTGTCTGGAAACCACTGATACCAAGCCTTTTCGGGCCTTTTATTTATTATCTCTTGTGATCAAGACGACGGTCTCAACGTGGTATGTCTGTGGAAAATTATCAATTGGATGGATGGTTTGTTCAATGAATCCATAATTTTTAAGGATTTGCATATCCCTGGCTAAAGTTGCTGGGTCACAGGAGACGTATATCATGTTGTTTGTTCCGGAATCAGCTATGGCTTTAAGAAGACTTTCATCACAGCCCTTTCTTGGAGGATCTACTACTATTAAGTCTGGCTTTATTCCTTTATTTAAAAGATCGAAAATTACTTCTTCGGACTTGCCCTCTATGAAAGTTGCATTTTCTATATTGTTTAGTGTTGCGTTTGCTTTCGCATCTTCTATAGCTTGAGGTACTGTTTCGACTCCATAAACTTGTTTTGCATGCTTAGCTAAAGATAGTGCTATCGTGCCTGTCCCACAATAGAGATCCAATACCGTCTCATTTCCTGTTAGCTTCGCTAATTCCAATACTTTTCCATAAATTTGTTCAGTTTGAACTGGGTTAACTTGGAAGAATGAGTTAGGAGAAATGCTAAATTTCAAGTCTCCAATTGTATCGATTATCTTGTCTTCTCCCCAAAGAGTAACATTTTGATTACCCATAAAAGTGTTGGTTTTACTATTGTTTATATTAAGTATTATGCTTCTCATACCATTTATCGCTTTTAGTTTGTCCACCATTGTGTTGAGATTTGGGATTTCTGTATCCGTTGCAGTTAATACAACCATGACTTCATTGGTTGAGAATCCCTTCCTTGTCAGTATTGATCTGGCTCTTGATTTGGTTGATTCTTTTTCAGGATCATAGACTGGGATTTTAAACTCATTCATCCAACCTCTCACAATGCCTGATACAAGGTCAGACTCTTTGTTTTGGATCATACATTCTTTGATATCTATTATTCTGTGTGATCTTTTTGCATAGAAACCAACTGTAGCTTCACCATTTTTATTTACCCCAAGAGGCATTTGTGATTTATTTCTGTAATTCCAAGGATTGGCCATACCAATTGTCTTTTCAACTTTCGGTTCTTTGATCCCTGCTATTCTTTCCATACATTCAGTAACTCTTTGTTTTTTGAAATCAAGTTGACCTTCATAATTCTGATGCTGTAAACTGCAACCACCACAATCATAGTAATACGGACACGGTGGCTCAATTCTCATTGGGGATGCTTCTTCTATCTCTATAATCTTTCCAAAGCCATGGGTTTTATTTGCTCTTAAAACCTTAGCTCTGACTTTCTCACCAGGCAGTCCATAATCAAGGAAAACAGGATAGTTTCCTATCCTTAAAACTCCTTCTCCGGAGTTACCCTGTTTTTCAATTATTCCTTCTACAATATCGTTTTTAAATATTTCCATTAGCTACTTTTCCGCTCTTTCTCTTATAGTCATGAATACTTCATCACCAGGATGTTTACCAATCAGGTTTCTGATTTCTTTTCTTATTCCAATGATATGACAGTCAGTCATCATTCTTACCAGCTGTCCATCATATGGATATCCATCTACAGTTGCATGGACCAAAACTCTACCCTTTCCAAATTCTTTTCTCACATCAAAGGGTATTTCCACATAGGCTGCATCCATGTCTGGATTCTTTAATATTATTGCCTTAAACTCATAGAGTTTATTCACTTTGCTCCTCCTCCATGAACTTCAGCTCATGACCATCTTTTGCATACTTCTTACGTTTGGAGGTTAATTCTTCTATCATAACCTTATAAACTCTCGTATGTTTGGCGCCAGATAAAACTGCGCTATTGAAGTATTCCATTTTAGTTGGAGTATATTTTTTACAAACCAGCTCCAAAGCGTGGAGCATTTCATCTTCATCCAATACTTCCTCTAAAGTTCCCGTAACAATGACAGAAGCGAATTCAGTGGTAAACACAGAGCTTACAAGTACTGAAAATTTGGATTCATCTATGGCAATCTTACTTAGTTCATCATCACCGAAAAGCTCAGGAACCTTGACATCAGCTACAAATACTACAGTTACATTGATACCATCATAGAATACATCTGTCTTTCTTCCTTCTCTTGCACTGTGAAAGTATAAGTAGTTTCCATATCTCACCATGGATAATGGCACTGATAAAGGAGCATCTCCATCAACTACAGACAACACACCATAATCAGCTCTGTCAATCAGATCAAACCCAAACTCTCTATTCATTTCCCTGTCTTTTCTTCTCATGGAGAACCTCCTAAATGTCAATTAATCTAACTTACCTTCTGGTATTTCTATATCTTTAATGTTATCCACAATTGCTCCAACAGCAGCTTCAAGACCTCTTACTATATCGGTAATTGACATTGATGGTGCCTGCATTGGTTTACCTACAACCTGTTCAGGTATAAATGGGACATGTATAAACCCTGCTCTGATATCTTTACCTGACTTTGCAATTGTATAAAGCGTGCCAAACATTATGTGGTTACAGACAAATGTACCTGCAGTATTTGACAAGGAAGCCGGGATATTCTCATTTCTTATAGCAGAAACCATTGCCTTTACAGGTAGTGTTGCAAAATAAGCAGGCTCCCCATCCTCAAATATAGGTATATCGATAGGCTGATTACCTTCATTATCAGGTATCCTTGCGTCGTCCAAATTAATCGCAACCCTCTCTGGAGTTATATCAAACCTGCCTCCAGCCTGACCTATATTTAGGACAACATCAGGAGATTCGGTATCTATGGCTTCTTTAACCATCTCAATGGATTTACGAAATACTGTGGGAATCTCAAGCTTAATAAGCCTGGCTCCTTTAATTTCATCCTTCATAAGTTTCACAGCCTCGAGTGCCGGATTTATCTTTTCTCCACCAAATGGATCAAAAGCAGTTATCAAAATCTTCATTGTTAAACCTCCAGTCATGCATTGCAATAAGTATCATACAATTAATTAATATTTTACCATCTTTATACATGGTTTAGAGCATTACTATGGCCAATTGTGTAAACTATCTCATTTAATAACTTCTTATTTTCGCAATACCCCAGAATAATTGGTATATCTCTAAAAACAGTTTATTAGTGTATAATTAGATAAATTGAGTTATTTATTAAGAACAATATACATACACAAGGAGTATCCATAATGGAATTGAACAATAAAGAAAAAGACCAGGTTTTAGAAAATAATATGGCTTGTGACCTTGAAACGGGTATATGCGAGATACCGGAAAGAACCTTTGCAGAGCCTGAGGTTAAGACAGAATCAGAACCAAAGGATAAGAAAGAAAACGGCAAAATTGATGTTTTCTACGTTACAGATCCAATCTGCAGCTATTGCTGGGTTGGAGAACCACATATAAGAAAATTCCAGACACTTTATAAAGATAAGGTCAACTTCCACATTGTAATGGGAGGACTTTTAGAAAAATGGACAGGTTTTTCTGATGCAGGAAATGGCATAAATTCACCTGCAGATGTTGGAGCACACTGGAGAGAAGCTTCAGCAAGATTTGGAATGCCAATTGATGGAACAGTATGGGAAAAGGATCCAATCATGTCATCCTATCCTCCATCAATAGTATATAAACTGGTAAAAAATATATCCAAAACCTCCTCAGACAGATTCTTAAGAAGCATCCGTGAGCAAGTCATGGTATTCAACAGAAACATAGCTAAAGACGATGTTTTAGAAGAAGTATTATACAGATTGGACAGAAACGGTAAAAAGATAGTAGCCGATTCAAAAACAGAGGCATCAAGAGAACTGTTAAACCAGGACTTCAAGCTTGCAGCTTCTTTAAGAGCATACTCTTTCCCAACAGTTGTATTTGTCGGTGAAGACGGCAATGGAATCAGAGTTTCAGGTACTTCTACATTTGAAACCTATGAGGATGCACTGGCACAGGTTGCAGGTGAAATTGAACCAAATCCGCTACCAGAGTTAATAGAAATGTTCAATTTATCAAGAAACATATTCTTCAAAGAAATAGAAGTTATGTATGACCT
>JASDTM010000118.1:0-9274 GCA_041891535.1 Clostridiaceae bacterium | reverse complement strand
GAAGCAGTGCTTCCATTCATTGAGTTGAACCTTCCAGAAAACACCTATGAAGTCAGAGAAATACTCGGCTACAGATATATAATAAAAAAATAAATTCTATATATAAATAAGACGCCAAGCTGATTATCTAGCTGGTGTCTTATTTATAGCTATATCGGTATTCTAAGACATCTTTTCTTTTATTTAAAAGTTGAGAATTAGTAGCTAAAGTGACTTCTCAAAACTGACAATTACAATTCCTGCTATTATTTAAACCTAATCAAATGATTCTTTCCTTTTGTGCGAGCAGTAGTTGATCAAGCCTACTGTTATTCTAAAGAATATAGGATATTCAAATTACTTTGCGTTTACAAGGCATCTTTAAACACAACAGAAGCCTATGTCCAAATTATAACCATCAGCTTCTGTTGTGTTTCCTTTTATTCATTTGTCTAATAATTTGTTTTAGAATTTATCCTTCTATGTCTGGAACCTTAACTTTAATGACCTTCTGAGCAAATACCTTCTTTGCTACTTCTATTGCATTTAAAACCTTAGGGAAGCCAGTATAGGATAGAAGTTGTATGAAGATTTCAATTATCTCCTCAGGAGTAATACCTGCTGTCAGGCCGGCATTGATATGCAGCTCCAATTGTGGCAGGGTACCTTGAGTCACGAGGCTTGATATGGTAATCATAGCTCTTTCTTTATTGCTGAGTCCCGGCCTTGTATAAACATCTCCATATGTGAACTCAATCATAAATTTTGCAACATCAGGTGCTATATCCTTTAATCCCTCTTGGATCTTTAAATGTGTAAATGACTCCTTATTACTGGAATTGGTATATTCAGCTACTTTAGCTGCTCCTTTTTCAAAACGTTCTGATTTCATTTTTATCCTCCATAAATTTTAGTATTTATTTTGTTTTTACAGTGTTTTATTTTGCTTGCACATTTTAATCTATTCTAAGTAAATCCAGTTCTTTTAGCGTATCCATAAATTCCTGCATTCTTTTATGCCCAAGTTTTGATTCAATATCCTCCTGAGCTTTATCCCAAAGACGGTTGCCTTCTTCAATTTTTATAGCTCCAATACTTGTCAGCTGTATCAGCATGTTTCTTTTGTTTGGACCTGGTATTTCCTCTATGAGCTTTGACTCAAAAAGTGTGCTTAAATTTCTAATAATTGTTGTTCTGTCCAACCCCGCATAATGGGATAACTGGCTCCTGTTTGTGGTTCCAAGGTCTCTTATATCCTTTAGGAGTGAAAACTGACTGATTGTAAGATTGATCGGCTTTAAAGCATCATCATAGAGCCTGGTAAGATTATTTGAGGTTCTTCTTATGCCGATGCAGTAGCAGCTCCTGACCTTTGGTTCTAAATTTTTCGTTTAAGACACCCCCTTGAATTCAATATGTGTATATGCACATGTTAAGATGTTTTTATTTTAATGTCAACAAAAAAATAAGCACCTGAAAATCAAATGCTTATCTTAAGTTTATTCAGCTTTTAGGTTAATTCAAAAAGTACAATAAGAGTATAAGTATATTGTAAATTTCATTTACTGCAAATAACACAATGAGTTGCTATTCCCTTGAGTACCTTAAAACAACTATCTCATTTTCCTGAAAAATGGTCTTAAGTCTTAATGGAATCTTTCTGCTAATTCTACGAAAAAGCTGTACCCCATCCCCTAGAATGACTGGTATAATCCCAATCTCATATTCATCAATCAGATTCTCTTCCATGAATAATGATACAGTCTGGCCACCTCCGAAAATCATCAGATTCTCATCTGAGTTTTTAATATCCTCTGCACTTTTAATAACAGCTGCCGGAGTCATAAAGGTTACACCAATTTCCGGATTATACTTTTCAGGAGTTCTGGTAACCACAATGACATCATGGGAATCAAACTGATGATGCATCCCTAAATCATAGCTTTTAGACCCCATTACAATGGTTCTATAGTTTTTTATTTGTGTCCCATAATCCACATAGGTTTCGCCCACATGGAGCTTTTTCATCTCTCCTATGTTTCCTTTTATCCAAGCGTAGCCACCATCTGTCTCGGCAATATATCCATCAACACTCATCGCAAGGCTCATAGTAATCTTTCCCATCTGTATACCCTCGCTTTTTCAATATTTTCATCTTCTCTTAATACTATAATTTTAACATAGTAGTACGGAAAAGAAGTTCCAATACCCTTGTAGTATAATAATCTGTATAGTAAAGAGTAATTATTGCCTATTAATTTGTGGGGGTGGCAGACTATGCTTAGAAAAACTATGGAAGATAAACTGAAGGAGCTTATATTAGAATATTGTGAGAAGAACGGGGTAAAAAATATATGGAAGGACCCCATTATCAAGTATGCCGATGCCAAGGATGAGGAGTTCTTAAAGCTTAAACAACTGGTAATGCCCACACACTATTTGCCTGAAGACGTCCTTGAAAACCCGGTTACCGTATTGTCCTATTTTATTCCTTTTAAAAAGGAAATAGGACTAAGCAACATAAAAGGCTATGACGCATCTAAGGAATGGGGAGAGGCATATTTAGCCACAAACACCATGGCAGCAGCACTAAATATTAAATTAGCAGAATTCATTAAAAGCCTTGGCTATGATGCAGCAGTCCCTCAAAACATTGGCTTTGACCCTAAGATTCTTATGAGTAACTGGTCTCAGAGACATGTGGCAAGAATTGCAGGTCAAGGGACATTTGGTATAAATAATATGCTCATATCTGATGTTGGGTGCTGCGGCAGATATTTTTCCAAAGTAACAACCCTGCCAATTGAGCCTGATGTAAGACCAACAGTTGAAAGATGCTCCTATAAAAGGGATGGATCCTGTGGAGTCTGTGTAGAAAGATGTGTTGGTGATGCATTGGACTACAGTGGTTTTAACAGGGCAAAGTGCTATGAGGTCTGTCTTTACAACGAAAAAACAACACCAGGAGCTGAGGTATGTGGCAAATGCGTAGTCGGAATACCTTGTTCCTTCTCGTCCATGATATAATCTTCAAAGATAGGAGTGATATGTATGATCAAAATCAATAAAATAATCCCAGTAATTATTACAGCAACAGTTTTTCTTTCAGGGTGTGCAGCAGCAGTTTCAGGTACGACAACAGACACTAAAACAAAAGATACAACAGCAGCAGTCACAACCACAGGTGAATCAAAAGGAACAATAACAACAGAGGAATATGATGCCCTCCAAAAAGAATACAATGACTACAAGTCTGACAAGGAAACAGTAATAGCTGATCTTAACAAGAAAATAGCTGATTTAAGCTCGAATAATGCAGCACCTGATAACAGTGCCCTTGCCTTCAAAGACAGACCATCAGGCATGCTATATTTCCCCATATTTTCAAAAACTCCACAGGACATGGCAGAAACTGTTGTAGCCTATGCTGAAATTGAGCCACAGCTGAGTGTTGAGGATAAGGTAACAAAGCTTACCAAAGCACTTACTTCAACCGTATTTAACGGACAAACCATTGAAACAAGCATTGTTGCAGATGGAAGTAAAAAAATACTCAAGGTTAACTTGGTAGGCAGAGAAGCCTGGTCTCCGGTTTTCCAGGGAAGTACCGGTGGGTCAATAAACAGCTTTACAATTATTGAAACCTACTTGCAGAAACAGTATAAAAACGACTGGATTAATTCAGTGGAAGTCACCGTTGATGGCAAGGTACCTCATTTTGAGCATGCCCCAGCCCTGGACGGCAGCAATGACAGATAATCACCACCAGGTTTAATAAAATATACGACAAATAAGGATCTTCCGGGCATATGCTCTGAAGATCCTTATTTGTCATAAAATTATATCAATACTCTGATTAAAGCTCCTGGGAATCCAGATAGTGGTTGAAGCTTTCTTCGTCCTTTAAACTATCCCCTGTTTCATCAGTGTGGTTGGCATCTGTCGGAGGGGCTTCCTCTGTAATTTTTGAGGAATCACTCTCATCAGCTTCTTTTATATCACTTGATATTTTATAGTTTGTTGTTTTAGCCGTATCCATATCAAAAATCATAAGGGTCAGATTCCTGTTCGCTTTAGCTCCCTGCCTGAATACATCAAGAAGGCTAGTACCATAATCCTTGAGATTTTTGATAATGAGCTTTGTATTGATCACCTGAATTCTTGTAGGGATATCCATTTCAGTTAACATATCGTAGAGTGCATCAAGATTTTCACCATAGTAGTCTGGAAACTTCATTTTCTTTGATATGTATTTATGGGCTGCACTTTTGTTGTACATGAACCTACCATCCAGAATGAATACTCTTGTATCATTGGAGTTGTCTTTAATAATTTCCTGTTTATTGTCCATTGTGTCTTCCATATTGCACCTCCCCTAATTCAGCTTTTCAAAGTTGGAATAATGATCTTTTGTATAGAATATCAACCCGTCATTTGAGAATACTATTCTCTCTGGACCTCTGTTTCCACCCTTGTAGTTGATGTCACACTCATAGTATTGTCGCCCGCTTTTCTTAGGCAAAAGCCCTTCAAAGTTTCCAAACTTGTATCCAACGATAATCATCTTGTAAGTAACCTTCCAAAGATTTCCCTCAGAAGCCTTCCACCCAAGATCCATAGCCTTGTTCTTTGTTATAAAGTTAGATGGCAACTTATTAAACTTGTACAAATAGGCTGCAACTTCCATTTTAGTGGAATATTTTCCATCTTCTTTTACATTTATAGCTTCAAGGGTGCTGTTTTTACTTGATTCAGGTTCTGTTTTAGTTTCCTTGGTTGAAGTTATAGTTGCCGTAGTCGAGGCAGATGCACTGCTCTTTGTGGCTTTTGTTACAGTATTTTTTGTACTTGCTGCAGCTGTTGTCACTGCAGTAGTGCCAGGTTTGGTTTCAGCAGTTGTAGTGGCTTTTTTCTGAGTCGAACATCCAGTGAAAAGTAAGAACGCCACCAGGAACATGGAAACCCATTTATTCTTTTTAATTAATTTTCCCATTTATTATCCTCTCAATCTTCCTTCCCAATTTAATCTAATTATATGGCAATCATTGGCAAATAATATGAAAAATCCATAAATTTATGAAAATAATATTGAGTATTTTTAAGACCAGTATGGTTAAATGTTTGTCTCGTGCAGGGTATTTCCCTTCTCTACCATTTTTCTGTATTCAGAATCAACTGCCATGAGCTCCTCATGGTTACCCATTTCAACTATTTCTCCATCGTCGATGACAATAATCTTGTCGGCATTTCTGATTGTAGACAGTCTGTGGGCAATAATTATGGCAGTTCTGTCCTGGGATACCTTTTCTATGGCCTCATGGATCATCCTCTCTGTTTTAGTATCTATATTTGCCGTGGCCTCATCAAGTATAAATATTGTAGGCTCATGCGCCAAGGCTCTGGCAAAGGAGAGAAGCTGCTTTTGACCCATGGATAGGGTTGCTCCTCTTTCCATGACAGGCTCCCGGATTCCCTTCTCCAAGGTATCAATAAGCTTATCTGAGTTTGAATCCTTTATTGCTGCATTTATTACTTTATCTGGTATATTGTCATTCAGCTCTATATTGAACTTGATATCCCCGGCAAACAGGAAAACATCCTGCAACACAAGTGCAATCATTCTTCTTAAATCCTTCTTTTTCAAGGTATCTATATTTTTGCCGTCAATTAAGATTTCACCCTTTGATACCTTGTAAAAACCGGTTAGTAAGCTGATAATTGTGGTTTTTCCAGCTCCGGTCTCCCCGACAAATGCTGCTGTCTCACCGGCTTTGACCTTGAAGGATACATCCTTTAAAATCCAATTATCTTCATCATAGGCGAACCATACATTTTTAAATTCTATGTTACCTTTTGGATCAACTACCCCTTCTCCTTCGTCTAAATCCTCAATTATTGCTTTTTCATCTATGATTTCAAAAATACGGGCAGATGAAACAAGGGCAGATTCAATGGAAGTCAAAGATTCAGCAAGGTCTGCAACAGGAACAATAAATTGTCTGATGTATAGAGTCAAGGCAGTAATATCCCCGATACCAATCTCGCCTGCCCCCATCATTTTCATACCCATCCAGATTATTATTCCGATGGCAATACTTTCAAAAACGTTGGCAGAAGGGGCAGATAAAGAGTGAAGCTTCATCTGGAGAAGTGACTTTTCAAAGTATTGATTATTAAGATCATTGAAGGTTTTAAACCTTTCTTTTTGTCCGTTGAACATCTGGACAATCTTCATTCCCGAGATGTTTTCAGCAATATTACTGTTCAATCTGCTGGTAATCGTCTTTAACACAACCCAGTTTTTGTGGATCAGGTGCCTTATGAAAAACACCAGCCCAAACATGAAGGGCAGTATTGTAAAGGACCAGGCAGTAAGCTTTGGTGAAATCATCACCATTGCATAAACTATACCGATAAGGAATACAATATCTCTTATTACAGAAACTATAATATCTGTGAAAAGCTCTGAAATTGCTTCAATATCGTTTGTTGCCCTTGTTATGAGCCTTCCTGCAGTAGTTTTATCAAGATAGCTCAGTGGCAGGTACTGTATGGTATAGAAGACCTCTTCCCTCATTTTTTTCATTATCTTCTGACCAATATCAGATACAAGGATAGTCAGAATATAATTAAGACCGGTTCCCAAGGATATTATTCCGATATAGCCAAGTGCCAATATTGGTATTGATACCCCATTATTTGTCATAACTCCAGGCTCAATATAGCTGTCTATGACCAATTTCATAAAATACGGTTTTAAAAGTGTTGTCACGTTGACAATAAATACAATGAGCAGGACTAAAGCTGAAGTCGCCTTGAAGGGCTTTAAATATCCAAACAGCCTTACAAGTGTATTCTTGCTATTGTATTCTGCTGATTGTGTCTTTGTACTGTGATTCATAGATTTCTCCATATAAGCCTCCTTTCTTAAGGAGCTCTTCATGGCTGCCTCTTTCTTTTATTTCACCTTTGCCCATGACGAGTATTTCATCACAGCCCATTACTGAGGAGATTCTGTGGGCAATTATAATAGTCGTTTTATCCTTCCTTAATTCCTTGAGGTTTTCTAAAATTCTTGATTCAGTTATTGTATCCACTGCAGATAAGGAATCATCCAGTATAAGTATGTGAGGATCTCTGATCAAGGCCCTTGCAATTCCTATCCTTTGCTTTTGACCACCGGATAAATTCACACCTCTTTCTCCAAGCTCAGTTTCAAATCCATCTTTAAGCTCTGAAATACTGTCATATATTTCTGCAGCCTTTGCCGCATTGAAAACCTGGCTTTCCTTATAGGAGTCCTTGAAAAACCTTATATTCTGAGAGGCTGTATCATGGAACAAGAAGTTTTCCTGAGGTACATAGCCAATACTCTCCCTTAAGGTCTTTAACGGGAATTTATTTATATCAGTCCCATCAATTAATATCTTATTATTTGGAACATTATAGGTTTTTAGAAGAAGATTAACCAAGGTAGTCTTTCCTGAACCCGTATCCCCTATTACCCCTAAGGATTTACCAGAGGGGAGATTTACTGAAATGTCCTTTAATACCTCCTTATAGGTACCAGGATAGGAAAAGGTAAGATTATTAATTTCAATCCTGCCTGAATTAATAGTGGCTTCAGGATCAGAGCCATCAGAAATTTCATTTGGATAATCCAAAAGCTCATTTATCCTGTCCAATGATGCCATTCCCCTTTGGAATACATTGATGATTCTTCCTATGGAGGTTATCGGAGTAAGCATCATATTCAAGTAGTTGGCTATGACAATGAATTCTCCGACAGATATTTCTTTTCTTACGGCCATGGGTGCGCATATCAAAAAGAATACTCCAAAAGCAGCACCAAAGGCTGTAGTAACCAGTGGATTAAGCATTCCTGAGATCTACACCATATCCATATTTTTTTCATACATGTCCTTGGACAGCTCTGAAAACTTTTCTATTTCCGCCTCCTCCTGGACATATGCCTTAATAACTCTTATTCCGTTTATATTTTCATTTACCCTGTCAGAAATTGTTCCAAAAGCCTTCTGTACAAGGGTGAATCTTTTTCTTATCAAACCGCCTAAAAGTGCCATGGCAACAACAGCCAAAGGTATTGGGCTTAGAATCATGGCTCCTGTTTTTAAACCAACAGTTCCGAATATATTGAAAATTGAAATAAGTATAATTGCCATGCCATTTATAGACATGATAAGAACAGGACCGAAGGTAAGCCTTACTGCATTTACGTCATTTATGGCATAGGCAATAAGATCTCCGGTTTTTCTTTTATTATAAAAAGCCTGTGACAGCTCCTGAAAGTTTGTGAATACAAGAGTACGAAGCTCTCTTTCAAGCTTTCTTCCATTACCTACAATAAGATACCTCCAAATATAGGCACCAATGAATGCAGTAACAGCCACCAGGATAATCAAGAAGATAATCCTCATAACCTCCCCTTCAGTAAAGGAGTTGGAGACTAAGAGGTCAGCAGCCTCACCCATGAATTTGGGATAAAGCAGCCTTATATATGTTGATATAAGCATTAATGCAATACCCAGAATATAGGTCACAGCATTTCTTTTTATAAAGTCCTTTAAAAATTTGTTTCCCAATTTATTGCCCTCCAATGTTATTATGCCATTTATTAACTGGGAATCAGCCAATAATCGATAAATATTAACAAAAAAAAGAAAAAGCACCTTGAAAGATGCTCTACGGGTGAATAGAATCAGTTGCCGTTGATTCGTAATCGCACTTTCAGAATATCATCCAGGGTACTTTTTAAGTGTAAATTTATTGTAACTTATTTATTAAATTTTTGTGAATGATTGTGCATAACTCATGTAACTGGCCTATAGACTCATTCTTAATATTTTAAGTTTAAGTGTTAATTTATTGTAAACACAGCCTTAAACCTGATGAAGTCTACTTTTCGCCCTCAGTTCTTCCTGAAAGAATTATAGCTCTTTTACCATCCAAGGTTATCATTGTACCGTCAATAAGCTTTGTTTTTGCATTTTTAGCACCGTATATTACAGGAATATCTCTTTTCATTGCTTCAACGGAAAGCTCTGCATCAACTTTGTCATCTTCAACAACTATACCGCTGACCTCAGGGAGAAGAGGCAGGTAATCTGCAGTACCCTCTGACAAAACAAGAATATCTCCGGAGTCTATCCTGTCTTTTGCATCCTCAAGTGATTTAGCAACTATAGCAACTCCAGATACAACTGCAGTGGTCTGTTCTGAAGATGAGCCTTTAAGAATGACGTCTCCAATTACCTGGATTTTCATCATATTGTTT
>JASDTM010000117.1:6204-13447 GCA_041891535.1 Clostridiaceae bacterium | reverse complement strand
GATTGCTTTAATGGAAGAGGCTGATGCAGTTTGTCATGGCTGTACCGGTAAGGGCAATGACCAGGTAAGATTTGAACTTACTTTTAAGACTTTTGCTCCTGATATGCCTATAATCGCTCCATGGAGAATCTGGGATATTAAATCCAGGGAAGAGGAATTGGAGTATGCAGCAGCCAGAAATATACATGTAGGCTTAACAAAGGATACAAACTACTCCAAGGATGAAAATATCTGGCATCTCTCACATGAGGGCTTGGATCTTGAAGATCCTGCAAACGAGCCAAATTATGACAAGATTCTTGAGCTTGGAGTATCTCCTGAAAAGGCACCGGATATACCAACCTATATTACGGTTGAGTTTGAAGAGGGTGTACCTGTTGGAGCTGACGGCAAAAAGATGGATTCAATAGAGCTTTTGAAGTACTTGAATAAAATTGGCGGAGAAAATGGAATTGGTATAGATGACATAGTAGAGAACAGACTGGTTGGTATGAAGTCAAGGGGAGTATATGAAAACGCTGGAGCCTCAATTCTGTATAAGGCACATGGAATACTTGAAACTCTGACTTTAACCAAGGATGTTTTGCACTACAAGCAAAAGCTTTCAATGGATTTTGCTGATGTTGTTTATAACGGTAAGTGGTTTACGCCTTTAAGAGAAGCATTGTCAGCATTCGTTGATGAAACTCAGAAAAATGTGACGGGGTCAGTAAAGCTTAAGCTGTACAAGGGCAATATCATTCATGCAGGTACAAACAGCCCTTATACTTTATACTCAGAAGAATATGCAACCTTCGGTGAGGATGGAGTATACGATCAAAAGGATGCTGAGGGCTTCATCAATCTGTTTGGACTGCCAAGTGTGGTTTATTCAAAGATGAAGGCCAAGACCTTGAAATAAGGAGGATGTTATGAAGCTTTGGAAGGGAAGATTAAAGGAAGGATTGGATACTAAAGCTGATTCCTTCAACTCCTCCATAGGGTTTGACCAGAATATGTACAGTGAGGATATTGATGGTTCTGTTGCCCATGCAAAGATGCTTGGTAAAACCGGAATCATAAGTGAAGAAGAGGCAGATAGTATTGTTGTTGAACTGATGAAAATCAAGGAAGACATAGAAGAAGGTCTGCCCATAGATCAGTCGAGTGAGGACATACATACCTTCATTGAAGGTGAATTGACAAAAAGAATCGGTGTAACTGGTAAAAAGCTTCATACAGCAAGATCCAGAAATGACCAGGTTGTTACTGACACAAAGCTTTATCTTAAGAAGAAGTCCTTTGAAGCAGCTGAAAGTCTTGTTAACCTGATAAAATCGATCTTTAATATCGTTGAGGAAAACACTGAAACCATAATGCCGGGGTATACACACCTTCAGGCTGCTCAGCCGGTAACCTTTGCCCATCATATTATGGCATATGGTCAAATGTTTTTAAGAGATCATGACAGGCTCCAAAATGCACTAAAGAGAATGGATTTAAACCCACTTGGAGCATGTGCTTTGGCAGGGACAACATTCCCCATAAACAGGTTCTACACATCAGAGCTGCTCGGATTCTCAGGACCAACTGAGAACAGTATGGATTCTGTGGCTGACAGGGACTATATTCTGGAAATACAGTTTGTCATAACCTTAATAATGAACCATTTGTCCAGATTGTCTGAGGAGCTGATTCTGTGGTCATCCCAAGGGTTTAAGTTTATAGAAATGTCTGATGCATACTCAACGGGATCGTCAATTATGCCTCAAAAGAAGAACCCAGACATGGCAGAGCTTATCAGAGGTAAATCAGGCAGAGTCACAGGAAACCTAACCTCAACACTAATCATGCTGAAAGGCCTACCATTATCCTATAACAAAGATATGCAGGAGGATAAGGAAGGGATATTTGATTCATTGGAGACTGTAATACATTCAGTTGATATAATGGCGGGCATGCTAAACACTATGAAGCTAAACAAAGACAAGATGTACAGAGCCTGCCAGGATGGATTTATCAATGCAACTGATGTGGCCGATTACTTAACTAAAAAGGGGAAGCCTTTCAGGGAAGCCTACTCAATAACCGGAGAAATAGTCTCTGAGTGTGTTGTAGACTCAATAACACTAAATGAGTACTCACTAGAGAAATATAAGGCTAAAGATGAGCTTTTTGAAGAAGATATTTATGAAGCAATAAAAATAGAAACAGCACTATACAAAAGAAATTCATATGGGGGACCGGCACCTGAGGCTGTTAAGGTACAGATCCAAAATGCAAGAGAAAAACTAAAGGAGCAGATGGAAGAATATGAAGCATTTAACTAAAATAATTGATTTAACACCAGAAGAAATCTTATCCATATTAAACCTTGGAGATGAGCTTAAAGCCCAGTTCAGAAGCTATAATTTCGTGCCTTACTTAGATGGGCTCACCCTTGGTATGATCTTTGAGAAAAGCTCAACCAGAACAAGAGTCTCCTTTGAGGCAGGTATGCACTACCTTGGAGGCCAGGCAATATTCTTAAGCTCAAATGATATCCAATTGGGCAGGGGTGAACCAATAAAAGATACAATAAGGGTACTTTCAAGGTATATTGATGCACTTATGATAAGAACCTTTGACCAGGCTAATATAGATGAGCTTGTAAAATACACTTCTATTCCAATAATCAACGGGCTTACAGATGACTCCCATCCATGCCAGGTTCTTGCAGATCTTATGACTATAAGAGAAAAGAAGGGAAAACTTGAAGGAATCAAAATGTGCTTTGTAGGAGACGGCTCAGACAATATGGCTAACTCCCTTACAGTTGGAGCTCTTAAAATGGGTATGAAAATGACCATTGCAACTCCATATGGTTTTAAACCACATCAGGATGTTCTTGATTTTGCAAAGGATAATCCAAACTTCACTATAACTCCAGACCTTATCGGAGCAATAAAGGATGCAGATGTAGTCTACACAGATGTATTCTCATCCATGGGACAAGAAAAAGAAGCAGCAGCAAAAGCCAGTGCTCTAAAAGCATATCAGGTTAACTCCGAAGTAATGAGCTATGCAAAGCCCGATGCAATGGTACTCCATTGCCTCCCAGCACACCGAGAGGAAGAAATAACCAATGAAGTTTTCGAAGCACATGCAGATGAAATCTTCGAACAAGCTGAAAACCGCATGCATGCCCAAAACTCAGTCCTCGTACTCCTAATGGAAGGCCACAAGAAGAAGTCACTTAACAAATACGGCTTTGACTATGAGCTCAAGGCAGACTACAAGCTGAATAACAACACTCCAGGTGTTGAATTTTAGAATATTCAAACCTATATAGCTGATTATTCCATATTAAAATTAATGGATTAAATAAAAAAACTCCCAGATGGCAGGTAAATTAATTTCTTTTTTACCAACCATTTGGGAGTTTCTTTTGCTTGAAAAATTATTTAAACTATTTTTTCAAATACTAAAGTCGCCTGAATACGGTCACCACCCATTAAGCCTTTACTTCCACCATTTGAAGTAGCAATTGTGTGAAGTTTATACCCTTTTGCAGCTTGGTCATTAATTGCTTTTTCCAGTTCAATCAAATTCCCTGATCCAGTACCAAGAAATTTTTCCTTTAAAGTAACTTGGAGTACAACATACTCATAGTTAATTCCTGATGCGCCAGAAAATGAAGATTCTCTAGCCATATCATCTAATATACCCATATTAAACCCCCGAAAATTTAATGTTTTAATTACTATACTATGGTAATTGGACAAAGCCGAACATTATATAAATATTATCAAAGTAAAGTTTATTCAAAATATATCAATCCTAATATGGGATGAAATATGCAGTTTGAAAAAGTGTCCAAACAAAAATATAAAATTATTTTAAAGAAATGAACTTAAATCTTTATTGATAAGTATTACTTCATAAATAAGGTGGTATAATTGGGTTAGTGCAACGATTTCAAAAGTTATTTCTGGGTTTTGAATATCAAAAAAATCCATTAACTCAATCTAATATACAAATATTTCTTGTTGGAATAAAAATTTTTAGAGGGATTTCTAGTGAAAGAAATAATGTTTCCTAAAAGTGGTATTAGTTTGTGGGCTAAGAAAAATAATAATGGTGATTCAATGATGTGGTTACCTCTGCAACAACACATGATCGATACTATGAATGTGTCTGGATTGCTGTGGGAACATTGGTTAAGCGACCATCAAAGGACTGTAATTATTGAGTCTTCAAGCTGTGAAAGTGAAGATGTCGCAAAAAATCTAGTTAAATTTCTCGGAGCAGTCCATGATATTGGCAAGGCTACTCCTTCTTTCCAATCTAAAAAAAGCTCCTTTATTAATACTATAGATATTGATGAATTATTGCTTGAGAAGTTAGAAAAGTCTGGTTTTGTGGGTATATCACAGAAAGATTTTAAATATTTGAATAAAACTCATCATTCAATAGCCTCACAGGCTTTGCTTCTAAAATATGGAGTAAATTACGATGTTATTTCAATTGTTGGGGGCCATCATGGAAAACCTCCAGATTCAAAATCAGAGATATTAGAACAAATTATTTCATATCCAACAAATTACTATCAAAATGAAAAAATGGATGATAAGGTACATCGCAAATGGGAGCAATGTCAGTTTGAAATTTTCAATTGGATATTATCCCAAGTTGATTTTGTGTCTGTAGAAGATATCCCCATTATACAAAAGCCAGCTCAAGTTATTTTGGGAGGACTATTAATCATGGCGGATTGGATTGCAAGTAATGAAGTTTTTTTCCCGCTTATAGAAATTGAAAATGATGGTTTAAAAATCGATAAAAAAAGAAGAATTCAAAATGGATGGAGTAGCTGGTTTAAAACTTTCTCTTGGAGTCCATCTCAGGTTGATGATCTTGGAAGTTTCTTCCTACATAGATTCGGATTCAACCCTAGAGCAATACAGTATAGTTTTTTATCTGCAGTTAAAGATTCAAATTCACCAGGAATATATATACTTGAAGCACCAATGGGGATTGGTAAAACAGAGGCAGCACTAGGGGCAGCAGAACTAATCTCTGCAAATCTTGGACAAGGAGGAGTATTTTTTGGATTGCCAACTCAAGCAACATCCAATGGTATTTTTCCAAGGATTGAGAGTTGGTTAGAGAAAATATCAGAAGAGGACGATGAATTTAGATCTATTCAACTAGTTCATGGAAAAGCTCAGCTAAATGAGAATTTCATGAGCATTTCCAGAAATGTTGATTTTGATGGTGATTACCAGAGTGGTGTAATGACAAATGAATGGTTTACTGGAAGAAAAACTGCAGTACTTGATGATTTTGTTGTTGGTACTGTTGATCAGTTTTTACTGCTTGCACTTAAACAAAAACATCTTGCATTAAGACACTTAGGTTTCAGTAAGAAAACTGTCATTATAGATGAGATTCATGCCTATGACACTTACATGGGACAGTTTTTAAGTAGAGCTATATATTGGATGGGGGTATATGGAGTTCCAGTAATATTACTTTCGGCAACTTTACCGATGCAAAGGAGAGCTGAATTAATTGAAGCTTACATTAGGGGATCTGGAAAAAAGTTAAAAAATATTAGTAAACCAGTTGACTGGGAGAAAACTGAGAGCTATCCACTAATTACATATTTCAGCGACTCTTCAATTAATCAATTAATAAGCTTTGGAGATTTTGAGAATAAAGAAGTATCTGTTCATAGAATTACTGACGAAGAATTATTTAGCATATTAGAAGATAAACTTTCTGATGGTGGTATTGCAGGAATAGTAGTAAATACAGTTAAAAGAGCGCAAGATTTGGCTGAAGCAATGTCAATGAAATTTGGTGAGGAATTAGTTGAAGTACTACATTCAAGTTTTATTTCTGATCAGAGAATAAAAAATGAAGAGTCACTAATAAAAATGATAGGGAAAAATGCAACTAGACCTTACAAAAAAATAATTATTGGAACCCAAGTTATTGAACAATCTTTGGATATTGATTTTGATCTGCTTTTTAGCGATTTAGCACCAATGGATTTATTGATTCAAAGACTTGGTAGATTGCATCGCCATAATATATACAATAGGCCTGAGAAGTTAAAGGATCCAATGTATTTCATTCTTGGAACAGACGCTAACTATAATTTTAGTGAGGGAAGTTCATATGTTTATGGCGAATATTTACTCTTTAGAACTCAATATTTTCTCCCGGATAAATTAAATATACCATCAGATATTTCAAAGCTTGTCCAATTGGTTTATCAGGAAAGTGATATTGAAATAAACTCTGAATTTATGGAGAAATATTCAGATGCAAAGATGCGAATGTCAATACTGCTGAAAGATAAAAGTAGTAAAGCTCAGGCTTTTTTACTGGATAAGCTTATCCCGTCTTCTAATCCAAAAGATGATAACTTATATGGTTGGTTAAAGTCATCAATGGTAGGTAATGACCAAAAAGGATTAGCCCAGGTTAGGGACTCATTAAATAGCATAGAAGTAATACTTTTAAAAAAATGTGGCAGTGGTTACAGCTTTATTGATGGAGACAAAGACCTTTCAGGAAAAGAAAGTGACTATAAGGTTTCTAAAGCAATAGCTAATCAAACTATTAACTTACCGTCAATCTTTAGCAAGCCATTTCTCGTAGATTCAACAATTGATTTATTAGAAAGGGATAACATTAGAAGACTAAGTAGTTGGCAAAGCAACTCATGGTTAAAAGGAGCGTTAGGCATAATTTTGGATGAAAACAACTCTTACTCTCTTGGTGATTGGACATTAACTTATGATTTAAAATATGGATTTAAATATAAAAAGGAGGTGGAACATGAGTAATTTTAATCTTATCAAAGACCCATGGATTGCAGTCATGACTCAAAACAATGAAGAGAAAAAGGAGGTTTCTCTTCTTGAGTTATTTAGTAATGCACATCGTTATGTACGTTTAGCAGGTGAAACACCATCACAGGATTTTTCGACATTAAGATTTTTGCTAGCAATAATGCATACGGTGTTTTCAAGATTTGACTCTGATGGCGAAAATTATGAATTCGTGGAACTTGATGAAAAATTCAAACCTACTGTTCCTATTGACCAAGATGACGAAAGTGAGTACTTCCAAAAGCTTTTTGAGACATGGGAGAAACTTTGGAACGAAAGTAAGTTTCCTGAAATAATCGGGAATTACTTATTGAAATGGGAGGATAGATTTGATCTTTACGGAAATGAGTATCCATTCTATCAACTTTCAAATGAAGATC
>JASDTM010000117.1:0-6194 GCA_041891535.1 Clostridiaceae bacterium | reverse complement strand
TAGTATCAACTATCGATTAGTTAACAGACTAATTAGTGAAAGTAACAATAAAATAGAGATTTTCTCACCATCAAACGAAAAATTCAAAAATAGACTTTCGGACTCAGAGCTTGCAAGATGGATAATAGCTTTCCAAGGATTTACAGGGACTGGTGACAAAGCTAAATTTCCTGGTATGAAGGAATCGGCGAGTAAAGGATGGTTATTAGGCTTAGGTGGAGTATATTTATCAGGAAAAACAATTAAAGAAACACTCTTATTGAACATGTCACTAGAGAGGCCAAGCTTATCTGAATCTCCGATTTGGGAGAAAGAGTTATCGGAGAAAATCGAAGGACTGAAAAAACAACTGCCAGAAAATTTATCTGAGCTTTATACTAACTGGTCGAGATTGCTTAAAATTGATGCGGATGAAAAAGATAAATCAATTAGTGAATTAAAAGCAGTACAGCTTCCAGGTATTAACTCACAAGAATTCTTTTTAGAACAGATGACTTTGTGGAAATATAGCACTGGCGGGAACGATAAGGACCATTTTATTCCTAGAACACATAATGTAAATCAGTCATTCTGGAGATCCTTTGGCTCACTTAATTTGCGCGAGATAAATGGAGAAAAGAATATAAAGCCAGGGATAATTGATTGGCACAACACATTAGTGGATAAAGGTTTCATTTCAGGGAAATCTGTATCAATAAATTCTGTTGGTATGAGCTATAACAGGGATGCTTCCACGATGCCCAATAATGAAATATCAGATAGTTTGAACATTTATAACGAGATTTTGGCTGACATTGCGGATAATGGCTGGATAAATGTAATTTCAAACGAAGTGAACAATGTAAAAAGTGCAATTGATTTTACCTTTAAGGGATTTCTAAAGGATATTGAGTTAATAAGAAATCTCAGAGAAGGCACTTTATCTGAGAATTTATTGGAAGAAGCATACTATAATATCGATCTTCCTTTTAGAGATTGGATATCTGATTTAAAGATTGAAGATGAGAAAGAATCCAAAATAGAAATTTGGAGAAAAACTCTAATTACCATTCTTAAAAAAATGGCTAAAGATATTTTAGATGGGGCAAGTAATAGGGATTATATTGGCACTTCAGTCAAAAGGGATAAGAAGAGTAATGTCGATGAATACTTAAATATTATTATTGCGTACAACAGATTTATCTGGAGCCTTAATAAAAGTCAAACTAAATAATAGGAGGTGAGATTTTGGGAGAAATATCAAAATCGGAGTCAGTATATGATGTAACATTGAGAATTATTTCTAAAATGAGTAATTCACTTGAACTAAGCAGTACTAAAGCTATGCTATCAAAACTTAGAAACTCAATCGGGCATAATGAGAGCCAAACTATAGAAATTTGGAAGGAAGTTTTTCCTGAGCTACCTGAAAGTTTTTTAAGTAGAGATGGTAATTTAACCAAGGAAGAGAGATCTATTTTGACTGCATTGCAATTGTACGCAATGCATCAACAAGGAAAACCAAAATCAGTAAACTTATCATTTAAACTAGAAGATTTGAAGTCAAATGAAGAAATAAAATCTAAGGATGATGAATCAAAAACAAAGAGTATCAGATATTTTAATATTGGTGATTCATTGAGTAAGTTACGTGAAGCTGGCGAATCTAGTTCAATTGACTCAAGATTTAATGCAATGATTACAGCATCATCAATCAATGAATTTACAAATCATTTGAGACATCTACTAAGTATTTTTAAATCTAAAGAAGAAAGTAAAGTTAATTATGCAAAGCTTGCTGAAGATTTAATGTGGTACCAGATTGGAAAGCAGGAACAAGTTAGATTACTTTGGGGTCAGGGATATTACAGTAAAAAGAAATTAAGTGAAAAAGAGGAGCAATAAAATGGAAAACAAAAATATTTACTTGGACATTCATGCAATTCAATCAGTGCCGCCTTCAAATATTAACCGAGATGATACAGGAAGCCCTAAAACAGCTCAATACGGTGGAGTTACAAGATCAAGGGTTAGTTCTCAAAGCTGGAAAAAGGCTATGAGAGATTATTTCAATAATAAAGTAAGTAATAATGATGAAATTGTTGGTAAACGAAGCTTGGATATAGTCAGATATGTTGCAGACGAAATTGTTAAATTGAATAATTCAATTACCACTGAAGATGCTATGACCATGGCTGACACAACACTTAATGATGCTAAGGTTTCAACAAAGGATGGTAAAGTAAAAGCAATGTTTTTCATTAGCAGAATACAAGCCCAGAATTTGGCAAAAGCCTCTATAGAAGGGATTAAGGATAGGAAGGAGCTTCAAGCTATTTTAAATCAAAATCCATCTCTTGACATGGCTCTTTTTGGAAGAATGGTTGCAGATGATGCTTCATTAAATGAAGATGCATCTTGTCAGGTAGCACACTCAATTTCGACTCATGCAGTTCAAACAGAGTTTGATTTCTATACAGCAACAGATGATTTAAAGCCGGAAAATGAATCAGGAGCTGGTATGCTTGGAACAGTAGAATTCAACTCTTCCACACTTTATAGATATGCAAATATTGCCATACATGAGCTCTTTAAGCAGCTTGGAAATAGCCAAGAATTTACAGTTAACTCTGTAAAGCTCTTTGTTGAAGCATTTGTTAAGTCTATGCCAACTGGTAAGGTTAACACATTTGCAAACCAAACTCTTCCAAGTGCATTAGTAGTCACAATAAGGGAGGATAGACCCGTGAACTTGGTTACTGCATTTGAATCTCCTGTAAAAGTTAACGATGGCTATGTTAAGGGTTCAATCGAGAAGCTTAAGAAAGAGTATACTAATGTTCTTACTTATGTGGAGGATCCTAAATTTACATTTACCATTGGTATTGAAGGAATAGGTGATAGTCAGAAGAAGTTTAATGAGCTATTAGATAATTTAGGCACGAGTGTACAGAGCTTACTTAAGTAATTTAGGGGGTATTTTATGAAAACAATACTTCTTAAATTTGCTGGTCCATTGCAATCATGGGGAACTAGTTCCCATTTTGAGACCAGATATACAGACAGATATCCATCTAAAAGTGGAGTTGTAGGAATGATTGCTGCATCACTCGGATATTCAAGAAACGATGATATTAAAATCAAAGAACTTAATAATTTGGAATTTGCTGTTCGAGTAGATCAAGAAGGAAGCTTACTTAGGGATTACCATATAGCAACCAAGTATAAACCTAATGGGAATTTCGAAAGGACGTATGTAACCAATAGATACTACTTACAAGATGCACTATTTATTGTAGCAATTGGCAGTGCTAACCATGATTTGATTGATATGATAGAAAATGGGCTAAAAAGACCTTACTATCAACAATTTTTAGGCAGGAGATCACTACCATTAACTGCAGACTTTTTTATAAAAACTTGTGAAAGTGGAGTTGTTGAAAGTTTAAAAAATTTACCTTGGCAAGCAGCAAAATGGTATAAAACTAAGAACAATTCTAACTATAACAATGTACTTTCAGTATATGCAGATAGTTACATTTCCGAATCAGAAAGCACATATTTAGTTAGAGACTATGTAGAATCATTTTCTCAAAATAAAAGAGTTCACGATTTCAGAAGCGTATCAAAGTTTCAGATATCAATTGCAAATGACCCTGAAGACAATGAAAATAGGGGGTAACTATGTATTTATCAAGAGTTGAAATTGATACAAAAGACAGATTTAGGATGTCTGACTTGAGTCAATTGGGAGCATACCATGCATGGGTTGAAAACTCTTTTCCTGAAGAGATACAAAACAAAATTCGGTCAAGAAAATTGTGGCGGATTGATAAATTTCAGGGAAAGATGTTCTTACTGATCGTAAGTGACTCAAAACCAGAAAAGTCATTTTTAGAAAAGTATGGTGTTAAAGATAGTTCGCAGTCTAAAGAATATGAACCCATTTTAGAAAAGCTAAGAGAAGGTCAGATTTTAAGATTTAAAACCACACTGAATCCTGTCCACTCGGTAAGTACTGGAAAAGATTCTGGTAAAAGAGGTTCTGTTTATCCAATGGTAACAATTGGCCAAAAAATGGAGTTTCTAAAAAATAGAGCAGAATTGAATGGGTTTAGTTTGGAGGATAATGATTTTTACATTTCAGATTCAGTAACTGATGTCCTCAAAAAAAGAGACTTAAAGCAAGAAAGAATTAGCAAAGTAACCTACGAAGGGACACTAAGAATTACTGATCTTGAGCTGTTTAAGAAGGCTCTCATTACAGGGATTGGTAAAAAGAAAGCCTATGGCTGTGGATTACTAACAGTCATACCAATTTCATAGTATGAAAAGCAACGCAGGCGCATTAAAAACAGAACTAGTCCAACTACCAAGAGTTAAAGATAGAGTTAGCTTTATCTATATAGAACATGCCAAAATTAGTAGGCAAGACAGTTCTATAACTATCATTGAAGAGAGAGGGATTGTAAAAATCCCCTCTGCAATGATAAGCGTTTTGTTACTTGGACCAGGAACTGATATAAGCCATAGGGCTATGGAGCTGATTGGCGACACTGGTACTAGTGTAGTTTGGGTCGGCGAAAGAGGAGTTAGACACTATGCACATGGAAGAGCATTAAGTCATTCTGATAAATTCTTAGTTAAACAAGCACAGTTAGCTTCAAATACACATTTAAGGTTGAAGGTTGCAAAAAAAATGTATCAGAAGAGGTTTCCGAATGAAGATGTTTCGGAACTTACAATGCAACAACTTAGAGGTAGAGAAGGCTCAAGAATAAGGAGTACATATAGAACTCTATCCAAAAAGCATGGAGTCCCATGGACTGGAAGAAGCTATGATCCAGATAATTTCGAAGGAGGATCAATAATAAATCAAGCGTTATCATCAGCTCATTTTGCACTATATGGGTTAGTTTATAGTGTTATTGTAGCTCTTGGGGCCTCGCCGGGACTTGGTTTTGTTCATGTAGGACACGATTTGTCATTTGTATATGATGTGGCTGATTTGTACAAAGCAGATATAACAATCCCAATCGCTTTTGAAGTCGCTGAGAACTACAAAAAAGATGATGATGTTGGTAAAATAACAAGATTAAAAGTCAGAGACAAGTTTGTTGATGGAAAGTTGATTGAGCAAATAGTAAAAGATCTTCAATTCCTCCTTGAGATTGATGAAGAAGAACAAATAACGGCAGATATAATCAACCTCTGGGATGATAAATCTAATATTGTCAAACATGGAACCAATTATAGTGAGGAAGACTAACTATGCCAATGACTGTAATTACCGTAAGCAGAGCTTCCCCATCCTTAAGAGGTGATTTGACTAAGTGGATGCAGGAAATTGATACTGGAGTTTATATTGGTAACTTCAATACTAAAATTAGAGAACATTTATGGGAGCGAGTTAAAGACAGTATTGGGACAGGTCAGGCTACAATTAGTTTTAGGTATAACAATGAACTAGGATATGAATTCGAAACTCACCAAACTAAAAGAGATTGTGCTGATTTTGATGGTCTCAAATTAGTTTTATACCCACATTTAGAAACTGATCAAAATGAAACTATAAAGAAGGGCTTCAGTAAGGCATCTAAATTTAGAAAAGCTCAAAAGTTTAGTCAAAATAAGTCGTCAACTTCAAACACTTTTATAGTTTTAGATATCGAAACAGATGGTTTGGAAAGTAAAACCAATAATATTATAGAGATTGGTGCTTTAAAAGTTACTGACGGTGAAATCGAATCTTTGGAATGTCTAATAAACACAATAAAGGATGTTCCAGTAGAAATTACAAAGTTGACAGGAATAACCAGGGACCTACTTGAAAATAGCGGAGTCCCAATTTCCGTTGCTTTGGAATCGTTAATTAGGTTCATATCCAATTACCCGATAGTTGGATACTCAGTAAATTTTGACGTTAATTTCATAAATAGTGAACTTGAAAGACTATCTAAACCAAAATTGAATAATAAAACAATCGATCTATTAAAAATCGTAAAAAAAGAAAACATGTTTTTGGGTAATTACAAATTGACTACAGTCTTAAAAGAGTACAATATCCCATTTGAATTTACTCATAGGTCTTTAAATGATACTCAACTAATTTACCAACTTACAAAAAAATTAAATGGATTTAGCGAAATACTAAAAAAGAGCTATTGATTTCACTAGCTTTTTTAGTATGTTACCCGCACACGCGGGGGTGATCC
>JASDTM010000116.1:9472-57551 GCA_041891535.1 Clostridiaceae bacterium | reverse complement strand
TATTGAACTCCGGCATTTCATTGTCTGAGGGTTCATAGGTTGTATAGCTTGTTCCCGGAGTATCAAGATACTTTACTAAATCAGGAAGATTGTAGTTTTCATTCAGCTTTTCAACCTGCGAAACAACGTGATCGGAATCTACAGCCGGATTGTTTTGTGATTCATCCATAACATATTCTAAGAGCTCTGCTCCGTTAAGCTTCAGGATCTCAATACTCATCTTCATTTCCTGGGTGAGATTAAGCCTTTGCTCAAGCTTTTGCTCCAATCCTATCTTATTTTGCATCTTGACCTCCTTTAAAAAATAAAATGATAATCTAAATTTGTGTTACATATCCTCTGAGTAAAGTACTACGGCTTCATAGGGCTTTAAAGTCAGCTTTTTATCTCCGGTGTATTTTGTATCCCCGTAGTTTGAAATTAATAGCTCATATTTATCCGGAACAACCACTGAATCAATATCCAATTCAACAGATTTGTCCGTGAAGTTGTTCAGGCAGATAAGCTTCTCTCTTCCAAGGGACCTTGTCCAGGCAAAAACCTCTTCACTGTCTTCAAAAACAGGTTCATATCTTCCATACACTATAACAGGCAGCTCCGCTCTTAAGCTTAATATCCTTTTATAGTATGAATACACCGAATCAGGGTTGTTCACCTGGGCTTTTGCATTCAATTCCTTATAGTTTGAGTTTACTTTCAGCCATGGAATCCCTTCAGTAAATCCGGCATTTCTTGAGTCATCCCACTGTATCGGAGTTCTTGCATTGTCCCTGCCCTTGGCTCTGATTGCCTTTAACATTTCCTCTTCAGTCATCTTTCCTGAGGATGTTAAAGCATTATATGCATTAATACTCTCTATATCCCTGATATCCTTCATTGATTCAATATCCAGGTTTGTCATTCCCAGCTCTTCACCCTGGTAAATATACGGTGTTCCCTCCATGAAGTTGGTGATATGAGCCAGCATCTTTGCAGATACTTCCCTGTATTTCTCACTGTCATTCCCGAATCTGGAAACCATCCTGGGTTGATCATGGTTGTTCAAATAAAGCGAATTCCAGGCTTTGCCGTGCAGTCCCTCCTGGAACTTTCCAAGGGTCTTCTTAAGCTCTTTTAATTCAAGCTTTTTCAGCTCCCATTTGCCTGATGGTCCGTTGTCCAGATCCATGTGCTCGAAGATGAATATCATGTTGAGCTCGTTCCTGTCCGGGGAGGTAAGCTTTATTGCATCCTCAACGGTGGTCCCCGGACACTCACCCACTGTCATAATATCGTATTTTCTTAATACTTCCCGGTTCATCTCCTGAAGGAACTCATGGAGTCTCGGGCCCATGTGGTTGACTTCAGGTCCTTCCTCACCCGGTTTATTCAGCTTTTTAGATATAAGGTTTATGACATCCATTCTGAATCCGTCAACACCCTTATCCAGCCAGAATCTCATAATATCGTAGACTTCATTTCTTAGAACCGGATTTTCCCAGTTTAAATCAGGCTGTTTTTTACTGAACAGGTGAAGATAGTATTGGTCTGTATTTTCATCATATTCCCAAGCAGGACCTGAAAAGACTGAGCCCCAGTCATTGGGTGGACCGTCATTCTTCCCGTCTCGCCATATATAGTAATCCCTGTATTTATTATCCCTGGATTTTCTTGATTCTTTAAACCAAGGATGTTCATCCGAAGAATGGTTGACCACCAGGTCCACAAGAAGCTTCATACCTCTTTCGTGTATTCCGCTGAGTAATTCATCAAAATCTTCCATGGTTCCGAAATCAGGATGAATTTCCCTGTAGTTACTTATGTCATAGCCGTTGTCATCATTGGGGGATGCGAAAAAAGGTGATATCCAAATCACGTTTATCCCCAGATTCTTTATATAGTCGAGCTTAGAGGTTATTCCCCTGAGATCTCCAATTCCGTCATTATTTGTATCTTTAAAGCTCCTCGGATATATTTGATAAACCGAAGCTTCCTTCCACCAGTTTCTTTCCATGTATAGCTCCCTTCAATTGTGAGTCTCTTTCATTATAGCATTCAGAGCCTGCTCTGAAAAAAGTCAAAAAGATTTACATTTAGTATTTACATTTTTCTTTTACATATTCTGAAAAGTGATACAATATGTATGTTAAAGAACAGGAGGTGAAATATTTGAACAATATCTTTACTGCATTCATGTTCACAGCCATAGCAGGCCTGTCAACCGGAATAGGTAGTCTTATTGCTCTGATATCAAGAAAAACCAATACAAAGTTCTTGTCCATCAGCTTGGGATTCTCTGCAGGAGTCATGATTTATATATCCATGATAGAGATATTTCCTTCAGCAGTGGCTCAGCTTACTGTTGGTTCAACACCGCGGCTTGCTAATATCAAAGCCGTAGCAGCTTTTTTCATCGGTATGCTTCTTATCGCCATAATTGATAAGGTCATACCCGAGAAGGACAATCCCCATGATGTCAAAAACCCTGACACCTATGAAGAGGAAACAAGAAATGGTAAGCTGATGAGGACCGGTATAAAAACAGCATTGGCACTTGCAATACATAATCTTCCAGAAGGATTGGCCACATTCCTTACAGCTTTAAACAATCCAAGACTGGCAATACCTATCGTAATAGCCATAGCCATACATAACATACCCGAGGGTATATCTGTGTCGGTCCCTATATATCATGCCACAGGCTCAAGAAGACGTGCATTTTATTATTCCTTTGCATCAGGTCTTGCCGAACCCATCGGCGCGCTTTTTGGATACCTGATCCTTATGCCCTTTATCACACCGGCATTACAGGGAATGGTAAACGCTGCCGTGGCAGGAATCATGGTTTTTATTTCCATCGATGAATTGCTGCCCTCTGCAAGGGAATACGGAGAGCATCATTTGTCAGTTTATGGTTTTGTATTTGGTATGATGCTGATGGCAGTATCATTAATTATGTTCATGTAAAACAAATTTATTTTAATCCCCGGAGGTCAAAGTAATGGAAAGAATCGTCGGAACTACAGTTAGAGGTTTAAGAGCTCCAATTATCAGAAAAGGTGATGATATAGCGAAAATCACCGCTGATACAGTTGAAAATTTTCTGAAGCTTGAGAATGTTAAGCCTAATGACAAGGATATCGTTGCAATAACAGAATCAATAGTTGCAAGAGCACAGGGCAACTATGCTTCAGTTGATGATATTGCCAAGGATATCGAGAAGAAGTTTGGCAAAGAAACTATCGGTGTTATACATCCTATTTTGTCCAGGAACAGATTCGCTATTAACCTAAAGGGCTTTGCGAGAGGAGCAAAAAAGATTATCCTCATGCTATCCTACCCTGCTGATGAGGTCGGAAACCATCTGATATACCTGGATAAGCTTGATCAGTCAGGCATCAATCCCTGGGCAGATGTGTTAACAGAGGAAAAATTCAGGGCAGCTTTTGGTTATGAGAAGCACACCTTTACGGGAATTGACTATATAGACTACTATAAGGAACTTGTTAAGGCTGAGGGTGCCGAATGCGAGGTAATTTTCGCAAACAATCCCACAGAGATATTAAAATTCACAAAAAATGTCATAAACTGTGATATTCATACAAGGAAAAGAACGAAGAATCAGCTCATTGCAGCAGGCGGAGAGAAGATTTACTCCTTGGACGACATCCTTTGCGAAAAGACAGATGAGCACGGATATAATGAAGATTACGGCCTGCTTGGTACAAACAAGGCAACTGAAGAATCAGTAAAGCTGTTCCCAAGGGATTGTAAAGAGCTTGCTTATAAGATTCAGGGTATGCTTTTGGAAGCGACAGGTAAAACCATAGAAGTCATGGTTTATGGTGACGGTGCTTTCAAGGATCCCGTAGGAAAAATCTGGGAGCTTGCAGACCCTGTGGTTTCACCAGCCTTTACTTCAGGACTTGAAGGAACACCTAATGAAGTTAAAATAAAATACCTTGCAGACAATAATTTCAGCAACCTTTCAGGAGACGAACTAAAGCATGCCATAGAAAAGCATATACATGACAAGGATGCAAACCTGACAGGTAAAATGGAAGCCCAGGGTACAACACCAAGAAGGCTTACAGATTTATTAGGCTCACTTTGTGATTTGACTTCAGGCTCAGGAGATAAGGGAACACCTATTATATACATCCAGGGTTACTTTGATAACTACAGTATTTAATTGGCAATATCGGGTCAGTAAGCCGGGATACAACAATTAATAAAGATCAATTTTTTGAGAAGCAGCCGGTAAAAACCGGCTGTTTTATTTTATGCAAAAAAGTAAGAAAATGTTCATTTTAAATGACAAATGCTTAACGTTCATTTAATCTGCCGGTGCTAAATTAAAACCTATAAAACCTAAGACTATTCATCTTTGAGACAGGAGCAGATATTATGACAGACGAAAAAATCATTTTTATGGAAAATATCCAAATGGTTTTCGGAGACAAAAAAGCCCTGGACGGCGTATCCCTTACGGTTCCGAAGGGGGAAATCTTCGGACTGTTGGGACCCTCCGGAGCAGGTAAGACAACCATGATCAAAATTCTTACAGGCCAGCTGAATGCAACTCAAGGGGAATCATCTATATTCGGATATGATACAGAAAGAATCCCTGATGAAGTATACGCCAAAATAGGTATGGTTTTAGACACCACAGGTTTATATACAAGGCTTACAGCCTACGATAACCTGAAGGTCTTCACCGATATATTCGGTATAAACAAATCAGAAATCGGAAAGTCGTTGAGGGCAGTACAGCTTGAGGATTCTTCAAAGAAGGTTGTTTCAAAGCTTTCCAAGGGTATGACTCAAAGACTTGTATTTGCAAGGGCAATTATCAACAATCCTTCACTGTTGTTTTTGGACGAGCCCACTAGCGGCCTGGATCCGGCAACGGCACAGGAAATCCACAGAATAATATTTGATTTAAGAGACCGGGGAGCAACAGTCTTCCTTACCACCCACAACATGACAGAGGCAACCAACCTTTGTGACAGAGTAGCCCTGTTGAATGAAGGTAAAATAATAGAACTGGATACTCCAAAAGCCCTTTGTTCAAAGTACAACACCGATCAGAAGATCCACGTTTTTTTAAAGAACGGAAAAGAAGAAGTACTGTCCATGGATGAAAAATCGGCTGATATACTCTCCGATTTTATTAAAACAAATCAAATAGATTCCATCCATTCCTCGGAGCCTGACCTGGAAACCGTGTTTATTTCCTTAACCGGAAGAAAGTTGGTGTAATCATGAAAATAAGAAGAATTTCAGCCGTTTTTACAAAGCAGATTAAGGATACGTTGAAAAACAAAACTGTTTTGGCAAACTTCATATTACTCCCTTTAATGACTCTCGTCTTGACCCAGGCTATGGGCAAGAACCTGTCCGAGATGCCTGACAACTATTTTGTAATAATGTTCTCAGCCATGTATGTGGGTATGATCCCGCTTATGAATTCAGCTGCAATCATCGGAGAAGAGAAGGAAAAAAACACCCTGAGAACACTTATCATGGCAAATGTTAAGCCAATGGAGTATCTGATAGGTATTGCACTGTTTATTGTTTTCGCATCTTCCCTGGGTGCACTTGCAATGGCATTGATTGGGGGGATTTCAGGCATGAAGCTTATTATGTACATGGGAGTCATGATTTTAGGTTCTTTTGCATCCTACTTCATAGGCTGCGGTATAGGTATAATGTCACAGAATCAAATGAGTGCAACATCAATTGCAACTCCTTTCATGCTCCTGTTCTCATTTTTACCCATGCTTTCCATGTTCAATAAAACTATTGAGAGTATTGCAAAATTTTCCTTTACACAGCAGATTTATAGCCTGCTGCAGGATCTTACCCCTTCAAATTTCACACCGGATAAATTTGCAATTATATTCATAAATATCATAATATTCATAATCTTCTTCGTTTATGCCTATAGAAAAAGCAGGCTTGCAGACTGATGAAAGCTTAGAAGATTAAAAACAGACTCCCCCGAATTTGGTTTTATCCAAATTCGGGGAGTCTGTTTTTTGTTAATGATTTTTATCTAAATAAAAGTTACCTCAACTTCTCCCATACCCTGGAAGCTCACCTTGAAGGTATCACCCTTATCTGCAGGAACTGCTGCAGTAACTGCCCCGGACAGAATGACATAATCTTTTTTCAGGACTATACCGAATTCCGATAGCTTATTCGCAAGCCAGGCAACTGATTCCACAGGATTGCCAAATACCTCGGCAAGTACTCCGGAATTTATCAACTTTCCGTTCTTCTCCATGAGCATTCCGGTAAGTTTCATGTCAATTTCCCTTGGATTATGTTTAGTATCCCCCAGAATATATCTTGAGCTTGATCCGTTGTCGGCCACTGTATCCAAAAGCTTTATTTTCCAATCCTTTATTCTTGAATCCACTATTTCGATTGAGGGTACAACGTAAGCCGTTGCATTTATAATATCCTGAGAGGTCAGACCCGGACCTTTGAGGTCCTCCTTTAGAACAAAAGCAAGCTCCCCCTCCGCCTTTGGCAGTAAAAGGTCAGCACGTTTGATTTCTCCCCTGTTTGATACCTCCATGGATTCCAAAAGGTGACCGAAGTCCGGCTCATTTACTCCAACCAGCTCCATCATGCCCCGGCTTGTCAAGCCGATTTTCATGCCGGTGATCCTGTCTCCTTCCTTGATCTTTTCTTCTATGTTTTCCACCTGGACTGCATAAGCCTCGGATAAATCAATATCCTCCCAAAAGGAAGTCACAGGGTCCACAGGAGTCTTCCCATCCTCAGCAGCTTTTAAAATACCTGCCATTTTCAAAATATCCATAATACACCTCCAATTTATGTTACAAACGGAAACCTCTTCATATGGTTATTAAAAGAACTTGCTGATATAATTAAGCATAGCTCTATTTACAGTATAGTATATTTATGCATGGAACATGAATCAAGCGGAGGCAAAAAATGAGAATCGCCATAGTGGACGGTCAGGGTGGAGGAATAGGTAAAAACCTGGTTGAGAAAATCAGAAAAAGCAAACTCTCAGAGATTGAGATACTTGCGCTCGGAACCAATTCTATTGCCACATCGGAAATGCTTAAGGCAGGTGCAGACAAGGGTGCAACAGGAACGAATCCTATAATAATCAATGCACCTAAGGTAGATGCCATTGTAGGACCTATGGCCATAGTCATACCAAACTCCGTAATGGGTGAAATAACTCCGGAGATTGCATTTGCAATCGGTAATGCCGATGTACCAAAGATTCTTATCCCCTTGAACAGGTGTAATGTATATATCCCATGTATAAATGACAGGAAGATGTCTGAGCTATTGGACGGTGTGATATACGAATTATCATCACTTTATGACAACTCGAGTAGTCTCCAGAAAAAATAGCATGGAATCCATGCAGTTTTAAAGGAGAAGGTATGAACACAAAAAAACTAGTATTCTCAGGAGTATTTATTGCTCTTGGATTGTTGCTTCCCCAGGCATTTCATATGTTCGGAGGAACAGGACCGATCTTTTTACCGATGCATATCCCGGTATTGCTGGCAGGCTTCTTCCTTGGTGCTCCTTCAGGTGCACTTGTAGGAGTTATAACTGTTCTTTTAAGCGCAGCATTGACAGGAATGCCACAGGTTCCAATAACCTACTTCATGATGTTTGAATTGGCAGCCTATGGCTTCGCAGCAGGTTTTCTTTATAAGACCTTGAAGCTGAACGTGTATATATCCCTGGTGGGGGCTATGATTATCGGCAGATTGATATTGGCCGCCGCAGTATTTACAATTCAGCCAATGCTGGGCCTTAAGCTGTCACCTCAGGTTTATATGACCGGAGCATTGATCAACGGTATCCCTGGTATGCTGATACAACTTATCTTCATTCCCATTGTAGTAATGGCTCTGGAAAAAGCCGGTTTTAACAAAACGGCAGATACTGTTAGAAGATAATATCCCATTGATTCAACTAAAAAGTTCAGCCCGCGGAGCACATCACCGGGGCTGACTTTTTTATATTTTATTGAATTAAACAACCAAGCCTCTTTTATCGGAGAACTTCTCATACTCTTTGTTATCCATGATCTCTTTTATTACCCCTATCATTTTATAAACATCCATATAGGAGACATAAAGTGCAATGGGTGCCAGCCTTATGACATTCGGTTCACGGAAGTCCGGGATTATCCCCTTCTCTTTCATTGCAATGTTTATTCTGTATGCATCATCATGGGTCAGGCAAACATGGCCGCCTCTTTTATCGTCTTCCCTGGGGTTTCCTATTCCGAAGCCGTAATCAGTTAGCTCACTGTCTATGAGGTACATCAGGTAGCTCGTTATCTTCAGGGACTTTTCCCTGACTCTATCCATCCCCGCTTCATTATATATATCCAATGTTCCTTCCAGTGGTGCCATGGATAAAAGACTTGGGGTTCCTATCTGCCACCCCTTGGCAGTTTTATCCTGTTTAAACTCGTTGCTTAGCTTGAATCTTGTCTCCGCTTCATTTCCAAACCATCCTGCCAGGGCTGATTTCATACCAAAATGCTTCCTGTTTATGAATAGTCCGGCATTGGCTCCCGGTCCTGCAGAAAGATACTTATAGGTGCACCACACTGCAAAATCAGGGTCTATAGCTCTGAAGTCGTGATGTACCGCTCCTATTGAGTGACACAGATCCCAGCCAATCAAAATCCCTTTACTTTTGGCAGCTACCGATATTTTCTTCATGTCCAGGAGCTGGGCACTTCTGTATAGTACAGAAGGCAGGAATACTATTGCCACATCATCAGTCATTCCCTCAATGATTTTATCCTCATCAATCAGGGATCCGTCCGAGCTTTCGATGACCTTCAGCACTTCATCCGGATCCAAGCCCTTGAGCCTGATTTGACTCTCTATGGCGTATCTGTCAGTGGGGAAATTTATATCATCAACCAGAATCTTATACCTGTCCTTAGTAGGCTTATAAAAAGTACCAATGGTCTGATGAATATTTACCGTTGTACTTCCCACAACCGCAACCTCATCCTTGTCGGCATTCAGTAAAAAGGCCATCTTATCGGCAAGGAACTGGGAGTAATTTAAATATTTACCGCCTTTAGCTCCCCAAATTTCTATGGCATCCTTTTTCCACACCTCAAGCACCTCAAGTAAGTGTTTTTCGGCATCCTTGGAGCACAGTCCCAGTGAATTTCCGTCCATGTATATTCTTGTCTCATCCACATAGAACCTTTCCCTGAAGGCTTTAAGCGGATCTTCATAGTCAAGTTTTTTTGCCGTATCCTCTGTAAGGTTGAAATTGTACATCTATTATCCTCCGATTATCCCTGAATTTATCTGCTAAATATTTTCAAAATACATTGCAAGTATATGTGCAACCCCGTCATTATTGTTGCTTAAGGTCACCACATCGCACATTTCCAATATCTCATCGCAGGCGTTTTCCATACCTACTCCCAATCCTGCATACTCCAGCATGGGGATATCATTATGTTCATCACCGAAAGCCATGATTTCTTCTCTTTTAATTCCGAGACTTTCCGCCAGAAGCTTTAGAGCCGCTCCCTTTGAAACTCCCTTATTCACCGCTTCAAGAAAAAACGGAGCCGATCTTACAAATTCCAGTTCAGGAAACGGTGCCCCTATTTCTTTTTCTATTCCCCTTAAAACAGATGGCTCAGCTGACATCAGAAGCTTTACAGGTGCCACCTCATATACCTTGTTTAAATTTGTTATCTCAACTATATCAAGATGAGTTATCCTGCTTTCAACGGATACGGCATATCCATCCCTGTTTGTGGTATAAAGACTTACCCCGTCGTCAAAAATCATTGATACGGGAAATTTTGATACATGCTCCACAAGTCCCGGTATCATATGTCTCGGCAATCTGTCCTCATGGATAACAGCCCTGTCAACTGCCTTGGATATTCTCGCTCCGTTATAGGACAGAAGATAGCCTCCGAATTCATGAAGTCTCAGCTCTGCGGCTTCCTCATAAAGCCCCGTTGTGGGCCTTCCCGATGCCAGTACAACAACGGCACCCTGTTTCTGTATTTCTATTAACGCTGCCTTGGTCTTCGGAGTGATGAGTTTTTCATCATTGGTCAAGGTTCCGTCCATGTCCAAGGCAACAAGCTTAAATTTTGACATAGGATTTAGTTATCCTCATTCATTAAAAACTGCTTTGCATCCTCAAGAGATGCCTTGGCTGAATCCTCTAAAACAGGATATTCAAGCTTCAGGTCTTCAAGAGTCTGCACAATAATTTCGGAAATAAGATATCTTGAGAACCATTTTTTATCAGCCGGTATGACGTACCAGGGTGCTTCTTTCGTGGATGTATTTTTAATGGCATCCTCATAGGCATTCATGTAGTCGTTCCAGTATGCCCTTTCCTTGACATCACTTGCTGAGAACTTCCAATTCTTTGTAGGGTCGTTTATCCTGTCCAAGAATCTCTTTTTTTGCTCATCCTTTGAAACATTCAAAAAAAGCTTTATAGGGATAATACCGTTTCTGAATAGATATTTTTCGAAGTTTCTGATATCTTCAAAGCGCTCTTCCCAAATATCATCATTTATCATCACGGAAGGAACCTGTGAACCGTGTACCAGGTTGTGTACCCTGACGACAAGCACATCCTCATAATGGGATCTGTTGAAGATACCTATTCTTCCTCTTTCAGGCAGGTTCTTATTTATCCTCCAAAGATAATCATGGTCAAGCTCTTCAGAGGAAGGCTGCTTAAAGCTCACTACCTGGGTTCCCTGAGGATTGATTCCGCTCATGACATGCTTTATAGCGCCGTCCTTGCCTGCAGCATCCATGGCCTGGATTATGATTAACAAGGAGAACTCATTGGAGGCATATAGCTTATCCTGCAACACCGCCATCTTTTGAATGTTCTTCTCCATATCATCGGCTGCCTCATCCTTTGATTTAAAATCTCCGGAATCATTGGTTTCGTACTTCTTAAGTTTAAAATCCTTGGAGTCCACTCTGTATTTATCGATTTTCATTTTCTCACCGCCGTTGTAATTTATAGTTTTGTTCTTGTTTATCAACATACTTTTACTATACCCCAAAAGTCAGTTTTCAATTTGAATATATATAATTATTTACTTTTGATTTTCTATTTATAAACATTGTTTGTTTTATCTGCCAAGGGACTGATACTCAGTTATAATTAAAGTATAAAGTCTATGGAAGCATCCGCTTCACATCTTGGAGGAAAATAATGAAGAACGAAAAATCAAAGATCGAGATTAACGACTTGGATCAAATCTCCTTCCTGTCAAATCCTGACTTCAACAAGGATGGCTCCTTTTCTGCCTTTGTAAGATCAAAAGCAGATATAAAAAACAATGAGTATATATCCCATATCCATATCATGGACATGAAAACCAAAAAAGAGAGAAAGCTGACCTCAGGCGGTAAAGAGGGCTCATTTAAATGGATGGACAATGAGAACATTGTTTTTACCAACAGAAAAAATAAAAACGATGAAAAAAGAGAGAAAGAGGAGTTTACTCCTTTCTGGAAGATAAATATAAACGGAGGCGAAGCAGAAAAGATTTTCGAAATACCTGCTTCAGTCGAAGCCTTTTGGTTCATTGATGAAACCTCACTACTCTTCACCCACAGCCTCAGAGCAGGCGAAAAACCCATGTACAAGCTTAAGGACAGCGCAAAAGCGGATGAACAGGCAAAAAAAGATGAAGAAAAGGACTATGAGGTTTTCGAGGAGATTCCTTTCTGGTCAAACGGGGGAGGCTTTACCTCCAAAAAAAGGTCTGTTCTTTGTCACTTCGATATAAAAACAGGCAAAATTACGGAGCTTACTCCATCTGACTTAAACGTTCAGGATGTCAGCCTGGACGAGGGTAAAAACAGAGCCTTGGTCATGGTTTCTGAAAATAAGGGGAAGGAAGAACTGATCAATGAAATCCACCTCCTGGACATTAAAACAAAAAAGCTTAAAAAGCTTGATACGGGAAAAGGCTATAAATACGAGGCAGAATTCATAAAAGATGATCTTGTATTCTTAAACATAAATGAACATCTGCACTTCGGACTCAATGAGAATGCAACCTTCCATACCTTTGATTTAAAGTCGGGGGAACTTGTAAAAATCTCGGATACTCAAGATTTTTCCGTAGGATCATCCATAAACTCCGACATGCGCTATGGAGGCGGCAGGTCTCTGAAGGTGACAAAAAACCACGTATACTACGTTGAAACCAACGATACGGATGCACTTTTAAAAAGAATGGACTATAAGGGCAATGTGGAAATTTTGGTGGAGGATGAGGGCAGCGTTGATGCCTTTGATGTGGATAACAAAGGCAATATCCTGGCTGTAATTATGAAGAAGGACTCTCTTCAGGAGCTTTATGCGGTTACCGGTCTTAAGGGTAAAAAGCTGACAGGCTTCAATGATGATTATTTAAAATCCAGATCTGTATCCAAATCTGAGGTTTTAAGATGTCAGGGTGAAGGCGATGATATCATTAAAGGCTTTGTGTTAAAGCCGGTGGGATACAAAAAAGGGACAAAGTACCCGGGAATACTTGTGGTTCACGGCGGTCCCAAAACAGCTTACGGCAATGTTTTTGTCCATGAAATGCAAATCTGGGCAAACAAGGGATATTTCGTATTCTTCTGTAATCCAAAGGGATCTGATGGTAAGGGAAATGAATTTGCAGATATCAGAGGAAGATACGGTACGGTAGATTACGACAATTTAATGGATTTTACAGACAAGGTTTTGGATACCTATCCAGATATAGATGTCAAAAACCTGTGTGTCACCGGTGGTTCCTACGGCGGTTTCATGACCAACTGGATAATAGGACATAACACTCAGTTTAAAGCAGCTGCATCACAAAGAAGCATATCCAACTGGATTTCCTTCTTTGGCACCTCGGATATCGGTTATTACTTTGCAGATGACCAGACGGGCTTTACGCCTTGGTCTGACCATGAAAGAATGTGGGAGCAGTCTCCTTTGAAATATGCTGATAAGGTAGTAACACCTACACTGTTCATACATTCGGACGCAGATTATCGCTGCTGGACCCCTGAAGCATATCAGATGTTCACAGCACTGAAGTACCACGGTGTGGAAGCCAGGCTTTGCCTGTTCCACGGAGAAACGCATGAGCTTTCAAGAAGCGGTAAACCAAAGCATAGAGTAAGAAGACTTACTGAAATAACAGATTGGTTTGAAAAACATGTAGAAAAGACTGTGAAATAATGTAGTCAACTTTAATTTTGTTAAAAGGAGGTAGAGAATGTATCTGATGCAACCTATACGTTTCTTCCCATTTATGGACCGGCCTATGGACGGAAATTTGAAATTTATTCTGACAATGCAATCACTTGTAGGAATATTATTAATTTCAATCATAACTGTGGTAGGAATCAAAGCTCTTGTTCAATGGACCCGCAACAATAACTCTCCTATTGCCACTATGCCTGTCACTTTAGTTTCCAAAAGATCGGAAGACAGAAGAAGACAGCAGCACAGGTCAACCTCCTACTATGTTACTTTTGAGGATGAAAACGGAGAACGTATTGAATTCCTTGTATCGGGCTCAGAATATGGCATGCTTGCAGAAGATGACACAGGGGATTTAACCTTCCAAGGAACGAGGTATTTGGACTTTGACAGAAACAGTCAAAACATTGGGTAGTCCAATATAGTAACACCTGCTCTTCAGATCAGGGTTATTTGAAACCCAATATATCCAATATAAACTATTTAGTATGGGATAAAGCTTTCTCCCTGTTAACCAAAATTTAGGTTAACAGGGAGATTTTCTGTTTTTATTCAATTGTTTTTATTCCGATATGTTTTTTCAAATGTTTTTAGTTAACGGCAGAAGCATCAAAATACTTCAATTACGTCGTAATGTATCCCGTTCCAGACTGCAGGCAGAGTAGGCCTTTCCCTCAGCTGGGAAACGAAGTCTTTCAGGTTGTTGACCATTTCAGGCAACCAGGTTACATATTTCCCGATCTGATGCATTCTGTGGCTGTCACTGGCCCCTATGGGCTTTAATCCGAGCTCTCTGCAGTATGCCAAAGCCTGTCTGTTGGCAGTTAAGGTAGTACTTCCGTTTAAGACTTCTATCCCGTTCAGGTTTTTAATATTCAGTAAGTTGTGTTCCAATCCCCTGTTATTATTCCTGAAAGGATGACAGGATACTGTAAAACCACCTGAAAAATGTACAAAATCTATAAATTTCTGGGGATCAATCCTTTCCTTTGGAAATGTATCTATACCCCATGCGGTAATGTCTCCTTTAAGAGAGTAGTATTCAACTCCTACAAAAATAGGAAATCCTGTCTTTCTTGAGTATTCCTCAGCTTGCTCCTTCAGGCCCATGCTGTCATGATCGGTTATACACACGGCGTCCAGGCCTCTGTATTTAGCACGTCTTACAATTTGGTCCAGAGTAATAAAACTATCTTTTGAATGTGTGCTTTCATGTAAATGCATATCTACCAACAATTCTATTTACCTCCTTCCTTTTTAACAAGTCTTAACAGTTCCCCTGATTCGCCCCATCTTAGTTCATCCATTCTCAAAAACTCGGAAACAAACCCGCTTGCCGGAGATTTTAAAATATTATCCGGTGTATCAAAGGTTATTAATTTCCCCTTATCCATTATTGCTATTCGGTCTGCTATAACCAAGGCTTCTTCCTGGTCATGAGTTACAAACACCATTGTGGTACCAAGCTCCTTCTGAATCCTTTTAAGCTCACTCCTCAGCTTTATCCTTAAGGATGCATCAAGATTCGAAAATGGCTCATCAAGAAGACAAACCTTTGGCTCCACAATGAGGGCTCTTGCAAGAGCAACCCTTTGCTGCTGTCCCCCGCTTAATTCATGGATTCTTTTATCAATATGATCGCTTAAGCCCACCAGCTCCAGAAACTTCTTACCTTTTTCAATAGATTCTGCTTTTGAAATCTTCTTGAACTTCAAACCGTATATCACATTTTGAATGACTGACATATGGGGAAATAGACTGTAAGCTTGAAACACCGTGCTGACAGGCCTGATTTCGGGAGGGAAATTTGTTATTTCTTCGCCATCCAGAAATATATTTCCGTAATCAGGCTCGATAAATCCCCCCACCATGTTAAGAGTAGTGGTTTTACCGCATCCTGAAGCGCCAAGTATACATACCAGCTCACCTTTTTCTATATTCAGATCGAGATGATCAACTACAGTCTTTTCATCAAATTTTTTTGTAAGGTTCTTAATTTCTAAAAACATTTATACCAACCTCACTTCCCCAAATAGAATAGACTCCTGCTTCAACAGCAAGGACAATTAAAATTATCACAGTCGCCAGTAGGGATGCCATTGCATATTCCCCCCTGTAAACCGAATCGAAAAGCTTGAAAACTGCCAGTTTCCGACTGGGACTTACCAAAAACAATATTGCACCTGCCGTAGTCATGGAGCTTGAGAAGTTATATACAAAACTGCTGACAAAGGCAGGCTTCATACTGGGGATGATAATATCCTTAATTACTGCTCCTTGATTGCCTCCCAGATCCCTTGCAGCTAGCTCCAATGATTCCGGTATCTGGGTCAATGCCGCCGAGCATATTTTCGTCGTAGTGGGCAGCTGTTTAAAAAGCATGTTCAACAATACTATTGCTGCTGTACCGGTGATTTTAAGAGGCCAGCTGTTAAATGCAAGTATGTATCCAATTCCGAAGCAAATACCCGGAATGACATAGGGAAGAGTTACAATACCATCCAGTACATGTCTTCCTTTCACCTTCCTTCTGTCCATGAAGTACGCGAAAACCATGGCAAATAAAGTTCCGACAAAGGAAACTATGAGTGCATAACCTATACTCCTGGTTATGGTGGCGGCATCCAACTCTATCAGCTTTTCCAGATTGGATAATGTCAGGTAGTAGCCGTTTCTTCCGTTTTTCAAAAAGCCATTCAATAAAATTGAGGCATATTGTAAAAATATAACTATAAATACAACTAAAGTGATTAATACCGAAACTCCGCCAAAAATACCGGTACCTTTAATTCCAATGTTCAGGCGATCCTGCCTTCCTCTTCCCGTTTTCATCAAATCATCGGATTTTTTCATCAAAAGCCTGTAAAGAAAAAAAGCGACAATGGAGGGGATTAAAATAAACATATTCATTGCCGAAGCTTTTTCAATGCTGGAGTAACCTACTATTTGAAGGTATACCTCAGAAGCCAGTGTGCTGTATCGTCCTCCGATAATTATTGGAGTTCCGAAATCCGCCATGGATCTGATAAAGGATAATAAAAGGGAAACCAGAATTCCCGGTTTTAACATGGGTAGTATTACGTCCCGTATAACAGAGGATGCATCAGCCCCCAAATCCCGGGCAGATTTAACTACATTTGCATCAATCTTTTTAAGCATCCCTTCCAAAAAAACAGCATTCAAAGCAACGAAGGATATACTTTGCATCAATATTATCCCCCACTGGTTATATGGGTCCAATGATAATCCCAAAAGTCCGTGGGTGATCAATCCTCTTTTACCGTAGAGCTGAATATAGGCAAGGGATGATACAAACGGCGGTGAAACCATTGCAACCAACACCATCCCCATTATTGATCTTCTGATCCACCCCTTTGAAATAGCAAGAATAAATGCCACCCCTAGGGACAGAAAGGTACTTAATAAAGCTGTTAGAACAGCTACAAAAATACTGTTCTTCAAAGAAACGCTGTATTGATTCCATACCTGAGTATAATAGGATGTTGTCAATGAGCCGTCTTCACCCAATATGCTTTGAGTGAATAGTTTTATCATGGGGAATAAAATAAACAACATTACGGAGCCAACCAATAACAGGTAAATGAATTTCTCTCCGAATTTTGAATTAATCACGGAAAGGGCATCAGTTGATGCCCTTTTAGAATATTCCGTCCTTACATTTTTAGTCATTTTTTGCTTTTTCACCCATCAACGTTTCAAAGCGCTCTAATATGGTTTTACGCTGGGAACCAAATTTCGACAAGTCTTCCGTCATCAGGATATTCTTGTCAAATCCAACATTAATCCCTTCTATAGATGGCTTTATTATTTTAATACCATCCTTCTTATCAATTTCGGCAAGCTTTCTTAAATTGTCGTCGTTGCTGAACAACCACTCTACAAAGTACTTGGCAGCTTCTACATTGTCTGAATTTTTAAATACAGCCACCCCTTCAGGTACCCACGGAATACCGTCTGTAGGATATACGATGGAAACCTCATGTTCTTTTGTCAGAGCTTCAACCCCTCTGTCGATATATGAGATACCCACTGCAAACTCATCTGAGATGGTTTTGTTTAAAGGGTCGGAACCTCTCTTTCCGTAGTAGGCAATATTGTTGTTCAATCCTTCAAAATACTTCCACCCTTCTTCCTCACCCAATGTTTGAAGAACGGCATTGACAACGGCGTAGTTAGTTCCTGAAACCGCAGGGTTTGACATTATAACTTCGTCTTTGTATTTTTCATCGAGCAAGTCTTTCCAGGTTTTAGGTGCTTCCAATTTCATTTCATTCAACAGCTTGTCATTAACAAGGAATCCGACAATTGTAATTCCCTTGGAGAACCAATAACCATCCTTGTCTAAGAAATCCGGTGAAATATCTTTTGTGGCATCAAAGGTTACTTTTTCAAGAAGGTTGTCCTCTTTAGCACTCATAAATGCATCTATACCGCCGCCGAACCATAGGTCAGCCGTCGGTGATCCACCTTCTGCCCTAAGCTTTGATAAAACCTCACCTGATGACATGGACAGAAGTTCAACCTTTACTCCCGTTTCCTTTGTAAAGTCTTCAAAAAGCTTGACATAGTCTTCACTGGTTGCCACTACTTTCATTGTTCCTGACAGCTTTGGCTTCTCTGAATCAGTTGCCGGAGCTGTAGTGCCTGCTGCGGAAGTTGTATTTTGAGTTCCTGCAGCAGTACCCGGTGTCTGCGGTGTGCTACAGCTCGCCAAGGTCAACATCATTCCCGTTGCGAGAACTGCAGATATTAATCCCTTTTTCATCTAGATTCCCTCTCTTTTTCTTTTAAATCTCAAGCTTATCCTAACACCTCAAAGATCATATTTCAATGAATTTCAGCATATTCGATATTTTCTGAATATTCTTTATTGTTCTTTATTTTATTACTATTTATATATTTTAATCCAATATGCGAATATAATTGATTATTTACAAATTCAATGCCTGTTTTCAATCAAATAAAAAGGAGTTGATACTATCTACATATCAACTCAAAAAACTTTTTCTTACATTATCTTTCAAAAGAAATTAACTTTATATCTCTTAAGTAACAGAATCCTTAACCCTGAAAATATTTGAAGTTTTAAAGTACCATATGAAGGCGATACTGCTTAGAGTCCAAGTCAAAGGATAAGCCCAGAATACAACTCTGATATCGGGTATGAACCTCAAGGTTATGGTGATATAGGCAATCCTGATGATACACCAGCTCATAAGCATGACGATCATAGGTATTTTGGTTCTGCCTGCTCCTCTTAATACACCTGAAATAAGATGTGAGAAGGCCAGGAGGAAAAAGAACAAGGAAATGATCCTGGCTCTTTCAGTACCTGTGGCTATAACATCCGGATTGTCATTGAAGAAGCGTATAAATACCGGAGCAAAAACAAAAATGACTATTCCGATGACCTCCGACAGAATTACTCCTGAAATCATTCCGAACCCGGCACCTTTTTTCGCCCTGTCGTATTGCTTTGCACCTAAATTCTGACCGATGAAGGTAGTCAGCGCCAGGCTGAAGCTCGTAATGGGAAGGAACGCAAAGCCTTCAAGCTTGGTGTAGCTTCCGCTTCCTGCCATTGCAATTGATCCGAAGACATTTATGTTTGACTGGACTATTACATTTGCAAAGCCAACAACCGAGTTCTGAACTCCGGAGGGAATGCCCATCCTAAGCAGCTTTTTCAGCATGGGAATATTAAAGCCTATCTTCTTGATATCAACTTTGTATACCCCGTCAACACGGGTAAGTTTAAAGAAAGCAAGGACAGCGCTCAGAAGCTGAGAAAGGACAGTGGCCCATGCTGCACCACCCACACCTAAATTTAAAAAGGCTACGAACAATATATCCAGAACTACATTAAGAACTGCAGCCGCTATAAGATAATATAGAGGTCTTTTGCTGTCTCCCACTGCCTGGAATATACCGACACAGGCATTATAAAGAACAATGGGAATACCGCCTAAAAAATAAATACGGAGATACTCTGAAGCAGCGGGAAAAACATTGTCAGGAACAGCCATCATTTTAAGAGCCCAAGGAGTCAGTCCGACTCCTACAACTGTAAGAATCAGGCCGGTCAAAAATGCAAAGGCAAGAGTGGTATGGACAGCAGTTGTTAGCTTCTTATGGTTTTTGGCTCCGAAGTAATTTGCTATAGTAACTCCCGATCCCACAAAGATACCGTGTATGAACCCGACCATAAGAAATATGAGACTCCCTGTGGAGGTTACGGCAGCAAGCGCTGTATCACCCAGGACATTTCCTACAACAAGTGAATCCACAACATTATAAAGCTGTTGGAATAAATTCCCCAGAAATATGGGTAATGCAAATAAAATAATGGATTTGGAAATCTTTCCCTCTAACACTTCTGTTCCCCCCTTTCAGTTCTGATGAATCAATTCTTTAAAATACTTACTAATTATATCAAAGGACAAATCAATAATTCGGTTTAAGAGGATGACACTGTACTTCTTTTTGAAAAATCTGTAAGGAGAAATTGTTTTTATTTCAACTTACAAACACCTACGTTATAACATGATCAAGTTACAATGCGAGTGCGACACCTAATACTGTAATCCGGAAGGCAGATATATTCAAAAAAGATGTTGACATATTTGCAACCTCAATGGTATTATTATTTAGTCATTCGATTTGGAAAGATGGTCGAGTTGGTTTAAGGCACCGGTCTTGAAAACCGGCGATGGGCAACTATCCCAGGGTTCGAATCCCTGTCTTTCCGCCATATGAATACATTAAAAGCCGAACCCTTGATATAGCTGTATATCAAGGGTTCAGCTTTTTATTTTCCTTAATATTATCTGATTGTGAAAAATAAAAATCAAGTAACTCCCATCAGGAAAGTTAATGTCTTGCTATTTATTTTATAAGCACAGAACCCCCCGGGGAGAACCGGGGGGGTCTGTGTTTAAATTTTGGTGTATTACAATATTTAATTACAGGGGTTTGCCCGGTCCTTTCCATTTAAGCATGTCATGGTATTCCGCTGTAGAAGTTCTGATTCTATCCGGATCCTTGAAGAAATCTCTGACAAGCTTTTGTACAACTCCCGCAAGAGCTATAAGAGCGATTAGGTTAGGTATTGCCATCAAACCGTTGAATGTATCGGATATTCCCCATACAAGGTCAAGGCTTGTTATTGAACCTACGAATACTAGTACTATAAATACTATTCTGTAAGGAAGTATGGATTTTAAACCAAATAGGTATTCCATACACTTCTCACCATAGAAGCACCATCCGACTATTGTTGTAAATGCAAACAATAATATTCCGAAGGTAACTATGTATCCGCCGCCAGTAAAACCATTGTTGAATGCTGCTGTTGTAAGCGCTGCACCCTTAAGGTCTGTAGTTGCGTTAAGATTTGAAGTCAAGATAACTAAAGCTGTCATTGAAGCTATAAGGATAGTGTCAACGAAAACTTCGAATGCTCCCCACATACCCTGTCTTACAGGATGATCTGTGTTTGCTGAAGCATGTGCTATTGGAGCGGATCCAAGTCCAGCTTCATTTGTGAAGACTCCTCTTGCAACTCCGAATCTGATTGCCTGCATCATAGTGAATCCAAGTCCACCACCAACTGCTGCATCAAGAGTAAATGCGTTTGAGAATATTGATGAGAATGCTCCAGGTATCTTGTCAGCGTTTAGGAATAATACTATTAATGCACCGACGATATAGAAAACTGCCATGAAAGGAACTATTTTCTCTGCAACCTGACCAATTCTCTTTATTCCACCTATAAGGATTATCGCTGCAACTATTGCAAGTCCAAGTCCCATCATCCATTGTGGAATCTTAAAGGTTTCATTCATTGCTGCTGCTATTGAGTTAGACTGAGTCATACAGCCTATACCGAATGCTGCAATTGCTCCGAAGAATGCGAACAGCTTTGCCATCCAGCCTAATCCAAGACCATTCTTGATATAGTACATAGGTCCGCCTGAGTACTCACCCTTTTCGTTCTTTTCACGGTAAGCAACTGCCAGAGTAACCTCTGCAAACTTAGTTGTCATTCCGATTATTGCTGCAAACCACATCCAGAATATTGCTCCAGGTCCGCCTGAAACTATTGCTGTAGCAACACCGGCGATATTTCCGGTACCTACTGTAGCTGCAAGTGCAGTTGAAACTGCCTGGAATGGTGTTACACCTGACTCTGATTGCTCAGACTTTTGGAACATTTTTCCAAATGTGTTTTTAAGGATGTATCCAAGCTTTCCATAAACTACGAGTCCTGTGACTCCTGCCAAAATCAGACCAGCTCCGATTATAAGAATTAGAACCGGTGGTCCCCAGACTATACCGTTCAAGAAATCGTTGATTTCCTTAATGGTGTCTGCAAAAGATAAAAATAATGACATCATAACCTCCAACATTAAGTATTTGTTATACTACTAATATTACAGGAGTAAACGATATATTGTAAACTATTGTTTGTGTTTTATCATAATAATTTGTTAATATCTTAGCTGTAATTTCGCGTCATATTTCTATTTTCCACCATGTACCAATGGTTATTTTATTTTAAAAAATTTTTCATAAAATGTGATTCTATCAATGTTTCCGTTTTGTAACCTTTTGAATTGTTATGATAGTGAAGGCTTTTTTACTTTCAATCTGAGCTTGTTCAGTTTTAGCTAATACCATAGGTTAAACTAAAGCTTTTGTTTGCATTTTTTAGCTGATACTAACAACTTTTCAGTTTATTGATCTGCTGTTTTTCTTAGGACGATAATATAATCGGATTATATCGATATTTTATTTAAATGAAATATTATGCTGTTTTATATTTCAATATGGACATATAAACCGTTTTAATTCTATGTTAATTATTTAACTATTAATCAATGACATTATATTATTGATTATGATGTTCACTTTATAAACGATAATTTGTTAGATTAATTATGGTTAAAAAAGGAAAGACAGCAATATTTCCCCAGAAATACACCGTCTTTCATAAATTATACAATTTTCTTTTATTTACTATTTCATAACGATATAGCTAATAATTTAACTAATCAATAAACTCCCTGACTGATCATGGCATCAGCCACCCTCTGAAAACCAAGAATATTTGCTCCGTTGACCAAGTCATATCCCATGTCATTTTCTTCGCAGGTTTTGACAATGCCCGAATGGATGTCTGACATGATGTCTTTTAGCATATCTTCCATTTCTTCATCAGTGAAGGAAAGCCTTCTGGAGTTCTGTGCCATTTCCATTCCAGAAATAGCTACCCCACCGGCATTTGCAGCCTTTGCAGGGGCAACAATCAAGCCGCTTTTTACGAAAAGATTGACTGCCTCATTTGTACAAGGCATGTTTGCACCTTCTATGACATATTTTGTTCCGTTACTTATGATCAACTCCGCTTCAGCAAGTCCGATTTCATTTTGAGTTGCCGCAGGAATAACTATATCTGCCCGTACTTCCCAGGGCTTCTTTTTTTCATGGAATTCTGCACCGAAGGTTTCAGCATAGTCTTTAAGTCTTATACTCTTATTGTCTTTCATTTTATTTAGAAAGCTCAGTTTTTCTTCCCCTTTTATACCAGCCTTGTCAAGGACATAGCCATCTGATCCGGATATGGTCAAAACCTTTCCGCCAAGATCAGAAACTTTTTTTATTACTCCAGCTGCAACCTGGCCATACCCTGAAACTGCTATGGTCTTTCCCTTAAAAGAATCGTCAAAGTGCTTTAAAATACTGTCAGCAAAGTAGGCTATGCCATAGCCTGTAGCCTCCGGTCTGAAGCTTGAGCCTCCGTATTCCACGCTTTTGCCTGTGATAGCTCCATTGTCGAATTCTCCTGTCAATCTTCTGAAGGTACCAAAGAGGTATCCAATCTCTCTGCCTCCTACACCAATATCCCCTGCTGGGACGTCAATATCCGAACCGATATGTCTGAACATCTCAAACATGAAGCCCTCACAGAACCTTTTAATCTCACCGTCGGATTTCCCCCTTGGATCAAAGTCTGAACCAGCCTTGGCCCCACCCATATTTATACCTGTAAGGGCATTTTTAAAGGTCTGTTCAAAGCTCAGGAATTTTATTATTGAAAGATTCACTGAAGGATGAAATCTGATTCCTCCCTTAAATGGCCCCAAAACACCATTGAACTGAACATTGTATCCTGTGTTAACTCTTATTTTCCCTGAGTCATCCACCCAGGACACCTTAAATATAATCTGTCTTTCAGGCTCTGTAATTCTCTCTATTATTGAAGCTTTTTCATATTTTGGTTCCCTCTCCAGAATCCCTTCAACTGAATGGATTACCTCCTCAACAGCCTGAAGAAATTCAGACTGGGACTCATTCCCTTTTTTTATATCAACTAAATACTCATCTATTTTTTTCATGGTCGTTCCTCACTGATGGTTTAAAATTCGGTTTTAGGATTAAGTGTTTTGATATTTAATCAAACTATCCAGTCCAACTCTAATTTATTTCAAATTATTGTACCAAGATTACTGATGTTCAATACTATAAAATTGTATTTATTAACAATATAGCAATACACCGTTAATATGCAGAAGAGACTGGAAGTTAACCTGGTAATTTATTTTTTCCCATCAGAAATAGGAAACAGCCTATACTACAGACAGTCTGTCCTTATATGCCTCGTTTAAATAAGTAACCTTACCTCCCTTGATTACCAATACGGGAAGTCCCTTCATCTTTGACCCTACGAATGGAGTGTTCCTTGACTTTGATTGGAAATTTTCGGGGTTTACCACAGTTTCAACATTTGGATCAAAAATAAATACATCGCCGTCAAATCCCTCTTCAAGCTTTCCCTTGTTAAGCTTTAAAAGCTTCGCTGGATTCAAGGACATTAAATCAACTAAATCACTGAGTGTAATAAGACTATTATCCACAAAATTTCCATACATCAATCCAAAAGCTGTCTCCAACCCCACTATTCCGGTTTTGCCACTGTTCAAATCCTCCTCGGACAATGGCGCATGGTCTGTGGCTATAACCTCAATTCCCTTGTTTAAAATCAAGTCAGCCAGCTTCTTCCTCTCCTCAGATGACTTTATAGGTGGATTTACTTTGAATGAATTATTCTCCAAAAGTATGTGGTGAGGAGTTATATCGCTTGTTATAAGCCCTCCCATTTTCCGGTATTCAACCATGGCTTCAATTGCTCTTGAGCTTGCTGCATGTGTAAAGTGTATCGGATATGGTCCGATCATACTTATATCACAGCATCTTACTGACTCTATGTATTCACTGATATCTGTATAATTGTTTGATATTGTTCTGTCCTCAGCCTGAATCATAAGTAGGAGGTTATTATCATGGCAGTGCTTCATAGCAAGTAAAAGCTCTTCCCCAGTAAGATTTGCACTTCTTTCAATGACTACGGTTTTGACTCTTTTATCCAGCTTAATGAGAAAATCCTTAATTGGTTCTCCCTTTTTCCTTCCTATAAATACACTTTGCTCAGCATCCACCAAGCCCACTTCCTTTACCTTTTCAAGGACATAATCCAAGGTTTCCGGAATTGAAAGCTCAGGTACAGAGTCGTACATCAAATTCACAAAGGTGTGTCCTGAGTTAGCCGCTGCTTTTGATCCTGATATAACATCCTCCTTTTCCACATCCATTGGATCTCTGAAATGCACATGCATATCAATCAGTCCCGGAATTGCGGTCAATCCATCACCATCGAATATGGCAGAGTACTCTTTCCCTTCAAATGTATTCTCAATTTGCTCACCAACTGCTAAATCTCCATTACCTATTCCATCTTTCAAAAGTCTTTTTACATTTTTAACTAAAATACTGATAATACTCACTCCCTTCCTATATTTAAGCATTGTATTACTGGTTCATTAACCAATTATTAAGCAAATGTCATGCCAATTCATACAACACCCAGTCTTTGCATTGGCAGTTAACATAGTGAAACACTCCGTTGGATTTTGCAACGGAGTGTTTCACTGATTAACATATTTGATTCAAAATACTTATTCCTTTTAAGTATCCTGTAATTCTAGATAATGCCAAATAATTCTAATAATGCTCTTTATACTTCAGAATTTTCTAAGTAGAAGATAATGGTCTCCCTGGTTTTTTCATTTAATCCGTTTGATAATTCAAAGGTCAGTACGTGGAAAACTCCTTTAAAAAGATCGAAGCTTGGTTTAAAGCTTATCTCTCCTTCTGCTTGATCCAGGATTCCATCAAATGCTTTTCCATCCAGGATTACCTTGAGTTTATAACCACCACCAGCTTTTAAACCTGTGACTCCTGCTGTAAAGGTGGGTTTTGAATCATTAAGGAGGTCTCCCATCCTAACACCTGATACTATTGAAATTCCTGGAATGGTCTTTGTTAGATTTGTTCTTCTCGATTCCACATCTCCAAATACCCTTAAGGTATTTCCACCAAGGATTTTCTCAATATCTTCATCTGAATAGCCACGGTTTACGAGCTCTGCTGTAATTTTAGGCAGCTCTGATGAGTCCTTTAAATCTATGGGGATGTCTGTTCCGTCAAAATCTGAGCCCAGTCCTGCATAATCAACTCCGACTAAGTTAACAATATGATCTATATGGTCTACCAGATGTGAGATAGTGGCTGTATTCTTAGGATTAGCCAAAAGCTCATCCCAGTAATTTACATTTATTGTTCCCCCTGACTTTGCAACTGCTTTTATTTGATCATCAGTTAAGTTTCTCACATGAGGTATTAAGGCTGAACAGGAGGAATGGGAGGCAAGAAGAGGTCCCTTGGCATGGGCTGCAGTATCCCAGAAGGTCTTTTCATTCATGTGGGAAACATCCACCATCATTCCAAGCTCTTCCATTTTATCTATTACCCTACGACCGAGATCCTTAAGTCCTTTTTCTTCTACTGTTGCAGTTCCATATCCAAGCTCATTTTCAAAATTCCAAACAAGGGTTAAATACCTTACACCTAAATCATAGTACTGCTCCAAAAGCTCCATTGCATTGTCTTCTTCTAAAGCATAGCCACCCTCCATTGCCGGAACTGCAGCATGTAACCCCTTTTTCACTGCTTCTTTAATCTCAGAAACACTCTTAGCTATTTTAAAGGTCTTTGGATTTTGTCTCTCTGTATGATAAAGTGCATTCAGCATGGCTAATACTCTGCTGTTTGTCTTTGGAAATCTTTCATCACCCTCACCCTTATAAACAGTGAAAGCTGCATAGAAAGCCACATCAAGTCCACCCTTTTTAGCCTTGTTCATATCAATATGAAAGGTGGTATCTTCTCCTAAATCAAACTCAGGAAGCCAGGTTTCAGTGTTTATCACCCTGGACATGGTGTCATTATGGGTATCAACCACGATTATTTTATTATGGAGTGCTGTTTTCTCCTCATTTGTTCTTTTTACTTGTGTCATTTATATTTACCTCTTAGTTGTAATTTCTAAAAATTATCCCAATCAGGAACATTTTTTCTGTATTTGACGTAGCTGTCGTCCATGACCTTATATAAATAACCGCGGTATTCCAGATACTCAATGTTACTTCTCAGCATTCTGATGACTACTGCATATCTTTTCGGAGTGGTTATATATAGATTGAAGCTTTCCTTGACCTTTTTGAATATATCCTCCATGGTGGAGTTTTCTTCAACCAAATCAAAGATTTGTCTCGCTTTGTTTTTAAAGAAGGTTACATTCCTAATAGAAAGCTCTTTTAATTCCTCCTGGCTGTCCACAACTCCATCATGTGCCAGAATATATTTATCAGCAGAAAGTGACCTTACCCTTTCCTTGCTGACCAAATCTTCCTTTAAATAAAAGTCATAGGGGATTTTGGAACCTCTTAGAGTTTTCTCTGACAGTATAAGGTCCCCGAGATATACTACGTTGTCAGGTGTTCTGATTGCCAGTTGGTCATCGCTGTGACCAGGGAAATGGTATAGCTTAAAATCGACCCCTAGAAAGCTTTTGCTGTCTGCACCCTTTGGAATCAGGATATCCGGAGTGTGTATAATATCTGCAAAATCCTCCTCAATCTCCTGAATGGTCAGAATATTGTAGAAGACCTTCAAATTTGATATGGACGCATAAATCCAGGCTTCCACCTCAGATAAAGCTGTTACAGCTCCATCCATTTTTCTGAAGAACTCGTTATTCCCCAAATGATCTGGATGAGAATGGGAGTTTAGAATTCCCTTCACCTTAAAGCCATTGTCCTCCAAGGTTTTTCTGATTTCATCCCCGTCTTTTCTCCAGCCGGAGTCCAATAGAATAACCTCTGTTTCATTTAATTTATAGAAGGGTATAGTTATAACCTTCGTTTCTATAATATAAGTATTGCCCTTGATTTGTCTGATTTCCAATTTAATTCCTCACTCTATTTACTTACACAATCAATGATAATCATTGGGACTGATTATGTAAATAAATATCAAAGCCTGCCATATTCCTCATCAGATACAGGCTCTAGCCATTCATAGTACGAACCCTCTGCTGGTACTCCAACTGCAAGATGAGTAAACCAGGAGTCCTTTGCCGCACCGTGCCAATGCTTTACCTCAGGTGGTATATTGACAACATCCCCTCTTTTAAGCCTTCTTGGCTCTTCACCCCAGGCTTGATACCAGCCTTCACCGTCGGTTACCAAAAGAATCTGTCCGCCAATGTGGTGTATATGCCAGTTATTTCTGCAGCCAGGCTCAAAGGTTACGTTACTTATACCGACACCAATATCAGTCAATCTGTTTATATATGCCTGACCTACAAAGTTCTTCTCCATTTCTTCATTCATTTTATTCCCAATGTCAAAAACTGGCTTTTCCATTAATATCCCTCCAAAAATAATGTTTGAAAAAATCCACCCTAAAATAAATTTAGGATGGAAATTTTTATTCAAGGCTATTTATTCGATTTTCCAGGCACCTGCCTGTTGACTGAGCATCAGGAAGGTTGAGTTCCTGCATATCTCTTTTCGTTATTCTTAGCCATCTTCTCAATTTTATCATTCAGTTTTTTCTTAAGCTTTTCCAACATTTTTATCACCCTTTTCTTAATACAGGTATATTATACCACTTTCTAAGGATAATCGATAATAATTATTATTTACAAGATTTGTTATTCCCAACTTTTATCTTATAAGTCCGGCGGTCAGCTTCATTGTAAGAATCCTCATCACTGCATCATCAATGGCTTTCTTAGAAATTGTCCCGTCAGAAACTGCAGCCAGTATTGATGCCGCCATTTTTTCAGGATCTGGTGTTATCAGCATATCATTTCCTGCTAAAACAGCTGCAACCTCAGGATTTTGTGAAAATTGAACTATTCCTTGCATCTCAAGATCATCAGTCATAATTACACCGTCAAAGCCCAATTCGTTTCTCAATACATCATGGACCTTTTTTGATATTGAAGAAGGGTAGTCTGGATCTATCGCATTAACTATTAGATGAGATACCATGACTGAATCAGCTCCGGCAGCAATACCCGCCTTGAATGGAAGAAGCCTTTCCTCTATATAGTCCAATGAGTTGTTATCGGTTCCGATGTCAGTATGCGTATCAACATTATCGCCATATCCCGGGAAATGCTTCAGTGAGCTTCCTACACCAACACTGTTCATACCTTTAATAACATTTTTTACATAGTCAGCTGTACCCTTGGAATCAAGCTGTGAAGCTCTTTCATATATAAAGCTTTCTGAATCCTGTGATACATCTGCCACCGGTGCAAGATTGAAGTTAATACCTAGATTCCTTAAAAACTGTGATTTTGTCACAGCATCATCATAAACACCATCAAGACCTGATGCATTCAATATTTCAGAAGGTGATTTAAATGGGTCTGCTCCATATTGCTGGAATCTGCTTACTCTTAAAACTGTTCCACCCTCTTCGTCTACAGCTGTAATCAAGGTATACTTGCTGTTCTTTTGTAAATCTGTCATAAGTGTTCTGACTGAGGATTCAGACCTGTCTTCAAAAGCAGACGAAAAGAATAATACTCCTCCCCATGGCACATGACTGTTTTCCATACCCTCAGAATAATGTGCAATCAGCATCTGGTCCACCTTCTCCTCCAAGGTCATTCCTGCCATTAATTCCTCTGCCATGGCATTTTTAGGATCGCCCGAGGTTGTTGTTGGAGTCGTAGTTGCTGCTGTGGTACTTGCTGTTGTAGCTGGTGTTGTTGTACCGGCAGTCGTTGTTGTACTGTCTCCAGCGGTGCTGTTACTGTCTGTACTTGATTCTCCGGACTTAGTATCACCTGTTGTGTTCTGTGCTGCAGTTGTATCACCCTTTGAGGTGTTTGTTGCAGGCTCTATTTTTCCCGGCAAGAGTGAACAGGATGAAAATATCATCAATCCTCCCATTGTCGCTATGATTCTTCTGATCATTTTGTTGTTTTTAATCATGATTCTCCTTTGAATTTCAATCCTTCATACTATTTTTTGAGGGATTCCAATGCCTTGGATTTAAGTCCAAGCTCTTTTAATTTATCTTCGAGTGATTTGACTGTCCCGTTTATGCCTTCCGTGGTTTCTGCAGCAACCATGGATTTTAATACTGCCCGTTCCGTTGCAAGAACCGTAGCTTTAAATGCAGCATTCAAGACGTCATCACTTAAAAAGCTGTGATTGTTTATCTTTCTTTTTCTGTTGATTCTGTTGGCTGTGGTAAAGCCTACGCAGATATCTCCTGAACCTGAACCTGTATAGGATCCGGTTCTTGCTATTCCATTCTGAACTCTTTTTAAGACTCTTTTCAACTGTCTTGATGAGATTGGAAGGTCTGTTGCAAGAACTGCAACCAAAGAACCCTTATCCTCAGTTACATCAGTGTTCTTCTCTGATTCAGTAATCATTTCACCAACAGACTCACCATAAATCAAAAGATCAGACAGGGATCCGAAGTTTGAGTTAAGTATTATTCCTATGGTGTACCTGTTGCCCTCAATAATGACACTTTCAGATGCAGAGCCGATTCCACCCTTTAAGCCGTAAGCTCTCATGCCTTTGCCGGCTCCCACTGAGCCCTGGCTGAAATCTTCCTTTGCAGCTTCAATGGCTTTTTCAACATGTTCCGATGTTATTGCAATTTCTCTTATATCATTGATATATCCATCATTGCATTCTAATACTATTGGATTAACTGTCCCTGCATTTGTTCCTATATCAGGAGATATTTTAAGCATATATTCTATTAATCCTGTCATAGCATTTCCCACAGCAAGGGTATTTGTCATGAGTATGGGAGTTTCTACGGTTCCCATCTCTTCAACCTGGATAAGCCCGGCAGATTTTCCATAGCCGTTTATAACATGGCAGGCACCTAAAAGCTTATCATCAAAAAGATTCCCACCCGGAGGAATTATCGCTGTGACACCGGTATTTGAACCTTTTTCAGTAACAGTAACATGACCAACCTTAACTCCTTGGACATCACATATATTGTCATAAATAGTGTTTAAATAATTATCCATTGACTCTACCTCCTATATTCCTAATTATACTCCCTATCTTCAATCAAAAATTGAAATTTTGGATACATTCAAGGTGTAATAAATTTTCATAATATGCTGTTTCTCATTATTCTTCACTGTATGCCTAACAATGTGCAAAAAACTGAAAATTTGTTGAAACATCTAAAAAAAGATGTAAGATATACTTACAATAATTATAAGAGGTATTATTTATGTTCAAAAAGATTTTGCCGATATTTTTTTCGGCAATTTTTGTGCTTACAGGCTGTTTTTCAACTGTGGCAATAGATGCGAAAGCAAATGAGAAATCAGTCTGGACCATGGATTCAGGAGTCAAAATAATCACTGCAACGGATCTTCATTTTATTTCTCCAAGGATAATGGATAAGGGTGCATCAATAATGAAGGTCACTGAAAAGGGTGATGGCAAGGTTACCCATTATACACCGGAGATAACAAATGCTTTTATTGAAGAGGTCATTGACCAAAAGCCAGATTTTCTGGTGCTTACCGGTGACCTTACCTACAATGGGGAATTGGCAAGCCATGAGGATCTTGCATCAAAGCTTAAAAAGGTTGAAGAATCAGGTATAAAGGTGTCCGTCATACCTGGTAACCATGATATAAGAATCCCATTTGCCTATTCCTTTGAAGGTGAGAAGGCATATTACACAGATTCTGTTACGGACGAAGAGTTCAAGAATTTGTATAAGGATTTTGGATATGATGAATCCACTATGAAGGATCCCGGGAGCTTTTCCTATGTAACAGAGCTGAATGATGGCTTATGGCTTGTCATGATAGATGTCAATACTGCCGACAGCCCTGATACCATGTCAACCTCTACCACAAAATGGCTTAACGAGGTTATTGATTCTGCCACCAAAAAAGGAATAAAGCTTATCAGCTCAACCCATCAGAATTTATTGACCCATAACAACAGAATCGTTGATGGATATAAGGTTAATAATTCTGAGGAAGCCTTAAATATACTCCAGCGTGGAAAGACCTATATCAACCTCTCCGGCCATATACATGTACAGGATGTATCTGACAATGACACGGGAATGATTGAAATAGATACTGGCTCCATGGCTGTGGCAGACAACAGCTATGCCGTAATCCAGATAAGTAAGGATGATGATTTTAAGTACTATACAAAGATGATTGATGTTGCAGGCTTCGCTAAAAAGCTTGGATCACAGGATGCAAACCTTCTTGATTTTCAAAATTATTCAAGTCAGTTCTTCTTGAAAACCTCAGTAAACAGAACAATAAAGCAGCTTTTAAACCAGGATATTGATATACCAGATGAGGAGCTGGACAAGATGACTGAAATTGCTGCGAGATTAAACCTTACCTACTTCCAGGGAAGGGGAGACACAGTTTCCAAGGATATCAAGAATGAAGAGGGCTATAAGCTCTGGGAAAAATACGGACAGGGCTTAAGAACCTTGGAATATATGAATGACATTATTAATGGAAGAGTCAAAAACGAAAATATCTTTGAAGTAAATTTTAAATCACTATATAAGTAACAAAAAGAACTATCCCAAGTAAGCAATCAGATACGTACATGAAAATTTTGTACACATCAATTTAGCTTTACCGGGATAGTTCTTATTTATTTGGGCTGGCTGTTTAACACTGCATCAAGATTCAAGCTTGTGTCATAAACTCTTTTGACGTCTCCTGTAAGGTACAGAACCTTATCCTCAAGCTCAATGGTTAATACTCCACCCGGAACTTTTATGCTGACCTTATCACCATCAATTTTATTGCCCTGCTTTACTGAGTAAGCCATGGAGCCTGCCCCTGTGCCACAGGCATAGGTGAAATCCTCCACTCCCCTTTCATAGGTTATGGCTTTAAGCTCGTTGGTATCTGTCATTTTATAAAAGTTGATATTGGCTCCCTTTGGAAATTCAGGAGCGTATCTTAACGCCCTTCCAAGATTGAAAAGCTCCCTTGAAAGTTCCGGTTCTAAATCTTTAAGCTCCAATACAAAATGGGGCAGTCCAGGCTCACCAAGCTCTATATAGTCACCTGTATATACTACATCCCCTATTTTGACTTCCATGGCTTTTTTATAAACGGATACACGGTTAAGCTTGATCTTATAGGTGTTCTCGTCCAACCTTACGGCACTTACAGGTCCTGCCAGGGTATCAAATACCATGGACACACCGGCTATTCCTTCCTCATGGGCAAACCTGGCAATTGATCTTGCGCCGTTTCCACACATTTCACCATAGGTCCCATCTGCATTTAAGAATACCATTCTAAAATCAGTATCCTTACCAATTGCCTTGTCAACCAGAATCAAGCCATCTGCTCCCATGGAGAAGCGTCTGTGGCATATTTTTTTGGCAAGCTCAGGTAAAACTTTCTCATCCAGCTTTTCTTCCATGTTGTTTATCAAGACGAAATCATTGCCTGCTGCCTGAAACTTACTTGCTTTAAAGCATTTGTTTTTATAAATCTCGTTCATATTATCACCTTAAGCTGTCAGGAATAATATCATTCCTGTTCATGTCCTCATAGCTCTGTCTTCTTGTTACAAGCTCATGCCTTCCTCTTTCGACGAATACAATTGCAGGTACTGGCAGCTTGTTATAGTTCGATGCCATTGAGTGACCATAGGCACCAGTTGAGAATATGACAAGAGTGTCCCCTGTTTGTGGTTCGGCAAGGTAGGTATCCTTTGCTATGATATCCCCTGACTCACAGCATTTTCCGACTATCGTTACAAGGTCCTTTGCAGGAGCATCAGGCTTGCTTGCATTAAGCCCCTCGTATACTGCTCCGTATAAAGCCGGTCTTATATTGTCAGTCATGCCTCCGTCAACGGAAACGTATTTTCTGACCCCCGGTATATCCTTTATACTGCCTATGGTGTATAGGGTTATTCCGGCTTCTCCAACAATACTTCTGCCGGGCTCTGTTACTATCTCAGGCCTTGTAATACCCTGTTCTGCAAAAAATGTATTTATTTTTGCCATTACAGGATCAATAAAGTAGGAGTATGGCTTTCTGTTGTCTGTGGATAGATAGTTAATACCATATCCACCACCAATATTAAGCTCAGTTGGAACAAATCCGAATCTCTTCTTTGTGTCCAGGATCAGATTAAACAGTATATCCAGGGCATTTAAGTAGACATCGTTCTGGAATAATTGGGAACCAAGATGGAAATGGAAGCCTAAAAGCTCTATTTCCTTCCTCTTGAATACCTCCTCCATTGCTTTGACTACTCCATCCTCGCTTAAGGTAAAGCCGAATTTAGAATCCTTTTTACCTGTTACGATGTAGTCATGGGAATCAGCTGCAACTCCTGGAGTTATTCTTAGAAGCACCTTCACAGTCTTTCTGTATTTTTTAGCATATTGAGATATCATTTCAATTTCATTAAGACCATCAACAATGATTCTGCCCACACCACTTTTAACTGCAACCTCAATTTCCCATGGAAGCTTGTTGTTGCCGTTGAACTCGATTCTTTCTGCAGGAAATAAGGCCTTTAATGCTGTTATTAACTCTCCGCCTGATACTAAGTCAAGGCAAAGCCCCTCATTCTGGATCAACCTTACCATGGCTGAATTTAAAAAGGCTTTCCCTGCGTATGCTATTCTTGTATTCTCATATTTTTTGGTAAAGGCTTCCTTAAGCTCCTTTATTCTGAGCTTGATGTCAGTAAGTGAATAAACATAGAGTGGAGTGCCGTAGGTTTCTTTTAAGGAAATAACGTCACAGCCATCATAATAAAGTTTGCCGTATTTGACTTCCTTAATCATGGCAATCCTCCTAGATTCCGTATTTATTAAATAATATATTTTACCGCTCTTAAAAATTCAAAAAAGTCATCTGTTTCAAAAACCAAGGTACTCTCGCCTTCAGTTGTTACACCTGGGAAGAAGGAGTTTCTGTAGGCTTCTGTATGTGACTTATACTTAACCTTCAATTCATAGAATTCAGGAAGCTCAAAATCATGCTCATCTTTTTGAGCAATGGCTTTTTCCACACCTATTTCAATATCCCTTAAAGAATCCAATGGATGCTTTGATATGGTGGTTTGTCCGATTCCCTCATTTGTACCATGAAATACAATTCCTGGGTCCAAACGTCTTACATCTTCACCCAAGCCCACATCACCAGATACAAATACAAGTGATACTCCAATGTATTTTGCAGTCATTGCACTTATTGCAAATTCACTCAGTCTTTCTCCGTTTAGCAGTACCTCTAAGACCCTTGAGGTATTCATGGTATGTGACAATGGATTCCAGCCATAGCCCCCTGCAGAGTGATAACCAATTAAGATGGCTGCATCAAACTCCTCAGTAAGACCGAACATCATCTGGTGTGGATGTCCGTTCCAGTTACGGATGAGTTTGACTCCCTGTGGAAGCTCCTCTCCTATAATATTTCTTGCAGAATCATGGGCATCTCTTACATATATCTCTGTTGCACCAGCTTTTAATGCACCCTGGCATGCTGCTGCAACCTCTTTCGTCATCTGCTTTTGAAATCTAACATAATCAAAATTCCCAAGAGTGGTCTCTGACCATGTATTAATCCCGGTAACTCCTTCTATATCCGCACTAATAAAAACCTTCATCTGCTCCTCCAGCTGCTGTAAAAATTATTTTATCTGTAAATTTTAACTTCCTATATTGCAATAACAAGTTGGACAATTATTTTGATTGAATAAAAACTACTTTATGATCAATTCTCTATTAAAGATACGTAACTCCCTCGATATCTGTAATACCGAGTCCAGGTGCATCCGTTAAGGTTATGTCCCTGTAGTTGAAGAATGCTCCTCCGATTACAGGGTTTGTCTTTAAAAGAACGGGGCCGTCAAGGTCAATTTTCGTAAAAACCTTTTTCGCACAGGCCAGGTGTACTGCAGCTGACACTGCAACATTCGCCTCAAGCATACAGCCCATCATGCACTCCATGCCGTTTGTTTCCGCCATGGAAATTATCTTCAAAGCATTATGAATACCACCGGTTTTCATTAGCTTAAGGTTAAGCATATCTGCAGCTCTCATCTGGATTATTTTCATAGCATCCATTGGGGAAAATAAGGATTCATCCGCTAATATCGGTATACCTGAATTATCCGTAACAAGCTTTAAGCCTTCAACATCATGGGCGATGACCGGCTGCTCACAAAGCTCAATTTGAAGTCCGGCATCCTCCATCGACCTTAATATCCTTATCGCTTCCTTTGGTTTCCAGCCCTGGTTTGCGTCTATTCTGATCAAAGTGTCATAGCCTATGGCTTCACGGATTTTTTTGATTCTTTCAATATCTCTTGCAGGCTCTTTGCCTACCTTTATCTTAAGCACCTTATAGCCTTCAGACACGGCTGAAATGGAATCCGCTGCCATTTCCTCAGGTGAATTCACGCTTATTGTAATGTCTGTTTCTATGTTGTTTCTGTAGCCACCCAATACCTTATATAAAGGCTTATTCATGGATTTTGCAAAGATATCATATATTGCCATGTCCACTGCTGCCTTGGCAGAGGTGTTATGTACACAGGAGGCATCCAATCTTCCCATTATTTCTTCAAGATTATCTGCAGAAACTCCCATGATTGACTTACTGATGTGGTCCTGGAGAGCTCCGATTATGGCTCCCTTTGTATCCCCCGTTATAACTCCTGTTGGAGGTGCTTCGCCAAATCCTACTATTCCGCTTTTAGTCTCAAGCCTTACTATTATGTCATTTACGGAGTCCACAGATCTTAATGCAGTTTTAAAGGGTCTTTTTAAAGGTACACTGATTAATCCGATATCAAATTTAGTTATTTCCATTTCAACCTGTCTCCCTTGAATACAGTGCCACAAGCCTCCAAGGTATCATGGAGCTTCTGGCTGTAATTTAAGTCCTCAGGATTAAGGCTTCCAAATTTTACCCCTGATACAGAGGATGATGAATGAATGTATCTTAAGCTTCCAAGGTACATTGCAACATGACCCGGGAAGAATAATAAATCTCCGGGCTTGGCTTCTTCAAGTGTTATTTCATCCATATATTCCGGTTTTAAATGTGCATCCCTGTATATTTTGATTCCGTTTAAAAGATAGGACATGGAGCATAAGCCTGAGCAGTCAACTCCAAGTGGACTTCTGCCACCCCATCTGTACTGTGTATCAAGATAAAGGATTGCTGTATCAACAAGAGCATTTCTCAGCTCAACCTCATTGCCATAATCAGACACCTTTTTAATTGGTCTTACATACTCTGATTTTATCCAGGCGTTTTCGCCATTGACCAGCTTAACCTCTGACCAGTCTCCTTCAGTTTTGCCTGTTAAAACAACATAGGAGCCCCGTACAACCTTCGCCACAGGCCAGGTTTTATAGCTTGGCTCATGCTGGCAGTCAGCAAAAGAATGCCATACAACACTTTTTTCTGAATTTTCCCAGGTCTTTACCTTATCAGGATCTGTTTCCAGATAGTCCTTTAAAATATATCCCTTATAGTCATAGTCAGTTTCCACAAAGGCAAACTCACCCTCATAATCCACTATAGTAACTGTCATTCCATATACAGCCTCATCAGCCATTTCACCTTCTACAATACTTTTAAGCTGTATCGGGCAAACCGTCTCATGGACAACTGCTCTGATTTTCTCCATAATTACCTCCGAATAAAGTCAATACGAATATCCATTAAAGTATTTTTTAACTTGTATATATATTATAAATCTTCCTGGAAACTTCTCCGATGAAGTCCTTTGTTTCATAGTTGTTTTTTGCACCCCAGGTGAAAACACCGAGAAGGTATTCCCCATTTTGAGTCTTGAATATACCCATGTCATGATTTAATCCTTCAAGTCCTCCGGTTTTATGTGCAACCTTGATATCCTCACTTAAAAATCTTTTAAGTGAGTTGTTATCCTTCTGCTTTCTTAGGGTGTTCATCATGTAGACAGATGAAGCCTGGGACAATTTGCCCTGAAGGTTATCCTTACCAAGAGCTGTCTCATATATTATTTCAAATACCTTTGCCATGTCCTGTGGTGTGGTCATATTTTCAAGACCCTTTTTCCTCGCTTCTGTGTCCATCATGTGCCTTCTCAGAACCGTATCAGTCAATCCTGCAAAGCCTATGGAGCAGTTGATCTCATCCATCCCGATGATATCTATTACTCTGTTTGTTGCAGTATTGTCGCTGTAGCAAATCATTAAAGTGATTAAATCCCTTATGCTGTACCTTGATATTGTAAGGTCAGTAATTACGCTCCATGGAATTTTATCCTTGTGCTTAATATCCTTTTTCATATCAAGAAACAGAGTCTTTTGCTCTGATGCCATAACGGCAGCAAGCATTATGGGGACCTTTATCATGCTGGCAGCAACAATCTTTTTATCAGAATCAACCTTTAAAAGCTCTTCACCCCTGGTCAGATCCTTAAGGTATATGGAGTAGTTGAAGGAAGGATATTTCTGATTCTCTTCTCTTAAAGCTTCAGCTATTTGTTTTCTTATTTCTATAAAAGGTTTTATTTTACTCCCCTCCCCGTGAAGATCCTTTTTTCTTCGCTGTCTATTTTAAAGTCAGCTCCGAGATTCAAGGAAATAACAGGTTTGGTGTGGCCTCCTCTTACATTGAATACTGAGGGTTTTTTGTAGGGTAGTATCATTTCTTTCAACAGGTCTTCAGTTAATATGCTTTTTCTGCCGTCTCTGTATGTGCAATTTGACCAGGTTCCGATTAAGAATCCTGCCGCGTCTTCAAGCTTTCCTGCATTTTTAAGGGTAGTCATGAAGGAGTCTATTCTATATGGTTCCTCATCAGTGTCCTCCAAAAATAAAATTTTACCCTTTGTATCCACCTCATAGGGTGTTCCCAAAGAAGAAACCAGAAGACTCAGGCAGCCACCTGTCAAAATTCCTTCTGCAGTACCGCTTCCGTAAAACTCCAGGGCTTCACCCTCCGGGTTTTTTATTTCTCTTAAACCTTCCTCAGAATTATTCAAGGAAGCATTAAGACTTTCCCAGGTATATTCTGATGCGTTTAAAAGATCTGTAGATGGCATTGGTCCGTGGATTGTAGAAAAGTTACAAAGTCCGTTGAAGACAGTGTGTAGTACAGTAATATCTGAATAGCCCACGAATACCTTTGGATTATTTCTTATGGTGTTATAGTCAAGCTTGTCTAATATCCTTGCGGCACCATAGCCGCCTCTGATACACCAGACTCCCTTTATGTCAGGGTTTTTGAACATCTCATTAATGTCCCTTGCTCTGACTTCATCTGAGCCTGACAGGTAATTTTTTTCTCCATAGGTATCCAGGTAACAGCTTTCTCCGGGTACAGGTATAAAGCCCATATCGGAAATTACCTTGAAGGATGCTTCTATCTTCTCTTTTGGTGTCGGCGAAGAAGGTGACACAATTCCCACCTTGTCTCCTTTTTTAAGTTTGTCCGGATAAATCATTGCAAATCCCTCACTTTATACTTTTTAGTTTTATTCTTACGTTTAATTTAAACGAAAAATCTTATTACTTACTATCCTTAAACCTTAAGAAGGTCTGAATCAGAATCCTATGGCTTTTCAACCACATAAACAATTCCTGAGAACGCTCTTTTAAATTCATTATAGTCATATTCCCTGTAGATGTTATCCATTTTGGAGGTTGCTGGGTCATTTACCAGAACAAACTCCTTGTCATTCACCTTCTTAAAGCCCCTGATTACCAGCAGATGACCGTCAGGATAGGAGCTTTCCGCTCCTTTAAGTTCGTTTTTATCCTTTATGCCGACTGATGCCACAAGGGGTATCCCCTTCACTATATATTCCTTTGCTTCTTCTAAATCATGGAGTCTTTTGACATAGGACTTCAAGCCAAACTCCGTTGCTACTGCTGCGGTGAATGGCCAATTTCCATATATTTCTGCACCCTGGTCCTTCGCAAGCTCGGCAATGGCTCTTGTATCATCTGAAGATCCATAAAAATCCAGAATCATTGAAAGCGAAGTCGGCGAGCATATTATATTTCCAACCTCAGGTACAGTCATCTGCTCCCTTTTTGGCACTTTAATATCCATGAAGTCAGGATATTCGGAGCTGCTTTTAATTATTGGGGCAACAGCATATTTTAAAGTGAATGCTGCTCTTTTAAAGCTGAGCTTTCCATCATCTGTTCCCTTTTTCAAAACAAGCTTGAAAATAAAGGCATCGGCAGTGTTACCTGACTTAATCTTCAAAGTGTCAATATCCATGAGGGCGTTTTCTTCTCTTTGCCCTCCAATACTACCTCTTACATCCCTGCTCCAGGTACCTGCAGAGAAAAATCCTGTGAAATTTCCCTTGATTCTCGCAGATATTAAAACCTCAATTGTTGCTCCGTTTTTTGCAACTGCATTCCATGAGGGTACAAGATTTACAAAATCAGCGGTTTCTATAACAATTGATTCAATTATTCCTGTGTCTCCATAAGCTCCTGTGGTTAAACCACCGGTCTCATCAACGGAGATATTTATTAATTTCAGCTCCAGGAGCTCTTTTGCGTTGTATATATAGGTGTTATTGACCATTTTTAACCTCAAGCTTTTTAAGCTCTTCAATATAGGCTTTTTCTTCAGCTGCGTTTGCAAGTACAAAATGACCCGGCTCTATCTCAACCCATTTTGGTGGGTCTGCATCATAGTTATGTACACTTGGGTCATACTTTTGAAGTACCTTCTTTCTTTCCAGCCTCGGATCAGGTAGGGGTATTGCAGACAGCAGTGATTTTGTATATGGATGAAGCGGATGTTCAAATAGCTTCTCTGTTTCTGCAAGCTCCACTATTCTTCCTAAATGGATAACTGCAACCCTGTCAGTTATGAATCTTACAACTGACAAATCATGAGCTATGAACAGGTAGGTCAATCCCTTTTTCTTTTTAAGGTCGTTCATCAGGTTTAATACCTGCGCTCTTATGGATACATCCAATGCTGATATTGGTTCGTCTGCAACTATAAGCTCAGGCTCTAAAACCATGGATCTTGCAATTCCGATTCTTTGTCTTTGGCCACCGGAGAACTCATGGGGGAATCTTGACAGGAATTCAGGTAATAAGCCAACATCGCTTATTGCTTTGACCACCCTTGTTTTTCTTTCTTCCTCCGGAGTATTTAAGTTGATCAGACCTTCAGACACAATGTACTCAACCTTGGCTCTTTCATTCAGTGATGCCATGGGGTCCTGGAATATCATCTGTATATTCTGGGTCACCATTTTATCAGTGGCTGAGGATATCTTGCCTGATATCTTTTCTCCTTTAAAGTGTATCTCACCTTCAGATATTTCATTTATCCTGACTATGGCTCTGCCAATGGTGGTTTTACCTGAGCCGGATTCACCTACCAAACCGAAGGTCTCTCCCTTGTATATATCAAAGCTTACATCCTTGACTGCTCTGAATTTCTTTCTTCCCCTACCGAAATCAACAGTAATATTTTTTACCTCAAGGAGTTTTTCTTTTTCGTTCATTATTTATTGCCCTCCCATTGGTTTCTTAATGTATCTAAAAATTCAGGCGGATCTATTTTAGGGGATCTTGGGTCAAGTCTCCAGGTCTTCGCCTTATGTGTTGGTGTAACCTCAAAATAAGGAGGCTTTTCAATAAAGTCTATTTTAAGTGCCCTTGGATTTCTAGGCGCAAAGGCATCACCCTTAATGTCCAGGAACAGATTTGGAGGTGTTCCCTTTATAGAGTATAAATCCTCTCCCTTTTTACCTAATTGCGGAAGTGAGGATAAAAGTGCCCAGGTATAAGGATGCTGTGGGTCATAGAACACTTCTTCAGTAGTTCCAACCTCCACAAAATCTCCTGCGTACATGACTGCTATCCTGTCCGCAACATTGGCAACTACTCCAAGATCATGGGTTATATATATGGTTGTAAGGTCATATTTTTCTTTGAGGTTTTTCAAAAGCTGAAGTATCTGTGCCTGTATGGTAACATCCAAAGCTGTCGTGGGTTCGTCACATATAAGTATCTCTGGGTCGCAGGCCATGGCTATTGCTATGACCACACGCTGCCTCATACCGCCTGAGAATTCATGTGGGTACTGCTTCATCCTTCTTTCAGGATCGGAAATACCAACATCAGCCAAGAGCTCTGCTGTTATTTTCCTTGCTTCTTCCTTTGATACATCCCTGTGCTTCAATACTGTTTCCATTGTCTGATTTCCAATGGTCTTCAATGGATTAAGGGAGGTCATGGGATCCTGGAAAACCATGGCAATCCTTTTGCCTCTTATTTTGAGCCAGTCACGCTCAGTCTTGTATTTTGCTATGTCAATCCCGTCGAAGATGATTTCACCGCTTTCAACCCAACCATTGGCATCTAAAAGCCCCATGAAGGTCTTTGTAAACACAGATTTGCCTGAACCGGATTCTCCTACAATTGCCAGGGATTCTCCCTTGAATATCTCCAGGGATGCCTCCCTGATTGCTGTAAGCTTTTGACCTCTTAGGTTGAATTTTACAACGAGATCCTTAATCTCCATTATTTTATCGCCATTGTTCAGCTTGTTTCTCTCTTTCATAAGGACCTCCTACACATGGTTTCTAGGGTCAGCTGCATCAGAGAATACGTTGCCCAGAATATAGAAGGAAATGGTGATGAATGATATGGCTATTGAAGGTAATATGAGCTGGTATCTGTAGTCAGGCACCATCATAAGTATTCTTCCTTCCTGTACCAGGTTACCCAGTGAAGGTACGGACAAAGGAAGTCCTAAGCCAATATATGTCAGGAATACTTCATAGCCTATGGTCTGTGGAATTGAAAGTGCAAATCTAAGCATGATTACTGAAACCAGGTAAGGCAGAAGGTTTTTGGATATTATCCTTGCAGTTGGTGTACCAAGACACTTGGATGCCAGGTTATACTCCCTGTCCCTTAACATGATAACAAGGTTTCTTATGAATCTAGCCATTTGTACCCAGCCTGTCAGACACATGGCAAATATCATGGTGGACAGACTCGGTCTCATGATATAGGTCAAAAGTATAAGAAGTATGGTAACAGGAATATTGTCCAAAACGTTGTATATCTCTGTGATTGGTCTGTCAAGCCATGGAACATAGCCCCATAAGGCTCCTATAATAACACCTACTACAAGCTCCCAGATACCAACCACTATTCCTATGAAAAGGGATGTTCTTGTTCCGGACCATAGTCTTGCCCATAAATCCTGCCCAATTGAGTTTGTACCGAAAAGATACTCAGAGGATGGTTTAAGGTTTGATATTGGCATTTTTGTTGATGGGTCGATATTTATGTGTATGGGTGATCTTTGCCCTGGTAAATAGGGCTGTATTATGGTAAAAAACAGCAACAGTCCTATTGATACCAATAAAAACAATGCCATTTTATTTTTTGCAAACACATTCCAGGTGGATCTCCAATAGGAATAATTGGAGTAGCCCCCTCTTTCAGCTTCCTTTTCATCATATTGAGCGAAGGTGAAAAGATCGTCGTTAACAGCCTGCTGCAGTAATTTTTCTGAATTTACTCCTGCCATTATCTTGACCCCTCCTTTCTTTGTAGCTTGATTCTAGGATCCACCAATGCCATTAATACGTCACCCAAGAATAAACCAACTATTCCTATGGAGGCATAAATCAGCACAAGTGCCTGAACCAATGGGTTGTCCTGCCTTTGAATGGCGTCAACTAAAAGACCTCCCATTCCAGGTATGGAATACAGAGATTCTATAAATATGGAACCTGAAATTGTATATAGAATTGTTGAAGGCAGATACTGGACCATTGGAACTGCTGCGTTCCTTAAAATATGTGTCCTCATAATCTCCCCTGACTTAAACCCCTTTGCCCTTGCAAGCTTGACATAGTCCTTATTGGACTCATCAACCATGTATCGTCTCATCCACATGGCGTAATATGCAATGGAGCCCAGCGCCAGGGAAATAGCTGGCAAGGCCCAGCTTATCGGCCGCCTTGCATTGAACAATGTGGGCAGGTTAAAGGCTTTAGTAACATAAAGCTGAATAAACAGATAATATATGGCGGAAGGAACAGCACTGATAAATACAATGTATACCGTACCTAATTTATCCCATAGCTTTCCTTTAAAAACTGCCATGAGAGATCCAAGTGGTACTCCAATAGCTAAAGATATTGCCACTGCCATGAGTCCGAAATTAAGTGAATAAGGTATTTTGGTTTTTATAATATCTGCTACGGCAACGTTTGGTCTGTAGGTTATGGAGGTACCAAGGTTACCTGATAAAGTCTGTGTATAGAATCTGAACAGCTGTGTTGGAATAGGGTCTCTTAAGCCCATTCCAGTCAATATGGCTTCTCTTTGAGCCGGATCTAGCTTTTCATAGTTTGCTCCGAAATAGCCCTCTTCAGGCATGAGCCTCATGAGAAGAAAAACCACTGTAAGAATGATAAATAGAGTTATAAGTGATTGACCAAGTCTTTTTAAAGTATATTTCAGCAAGTCAAGTGTCCTCCTTTTAGAAAAAACTCCGATAATAAATCGCAGTTGGAATCATGAACTAATTCATGATATTGGTATGTTATTAATTTTAACACCATTGATGTGTTTTTAGTGACTTACGATTCACCATCGGATAAAGGACAAAAAGTCTGCCAAAAGCAGACTTTTATCCTTGAATTATTTATTGGAACAGAATGCTATTTCACTGTTGTCCCAGGAGCATTCTTCAATGCTTCTGCTCTTTCCTTATTCCAGGTTTCCTGTGCAGCCTTGAATTCTTCTGTATTCATCGGCTTGTCCAATAGCTTCTGACCCTTGAATCTTTCACTTGCAACACCAAATGGTGAGTATGGTGAATCGAATGGGTTAAGTCTTGAGGTTGAGAATCCTCCGCCTGATACGAAGAATGGTATTACGAATGCTTCATTTATGAAGAATGCTTCTGCATCAGCAAATAGCTTGTATCTCTTGCTTGTATCTGCAGTTTCAGCCTTTGCAGCGTCTACCATATTTTCATACTTGTTCTTACCGTTTGCTTCCTTATAGCCTTCAGCTTTATGTGGGAAGTTGTAGTTTGAATCAGGTGTGAATGGATCTGTGAAGGTCTCTGGGTCAGCATAGTCAGGACCCCAGTTAACTTCCAAGAATGCATAGTTTCCGTTACGTCTGACTTCCTTTAAGAATCCAGTTGAAGGCTTTGCAACAACCAGGATATCGATGAAGTCTGTTCCTAAAACACCTTCCATCTGCTGCTCAATAACCTGTGCTCTCTTAGCCCAGTTTGCAACACCAGTGTTGTAAGGCATATAGACTTTAACTGGGAAGGTTGCCTTTCCGGCAAGCTCTGCCATTGCTTTTGCCTTGAATTCCTTAGCCTGAGTTTCGTTGAAGGAGTTACCCTCTGTTATTGCCTTAAGGCCTCCGATCAAGGTGTAATCAAGACCCTTGTCATCTACGAAGTTCTTAGGAGTGATTGTATTTAACAGTCTGTATTCAGGATCATAAGGCTCCATGGTGATCATGGCTTGTTTTCTGTCCAGTGCATGGAACATTGCCTTTCTGAAGTTTACGTTGTTTACAACTACTTTCCAGTTGTCCGGCTCATATTCTGCCGGGAACTGAGGGTCAAAGTTGAAAGCGTAGAAGTATGAATAGTAGTTTGTACGGTTAGGTCTTACCAAATCCTTCTTAGCAGGATCCTTTAACCATGCATCGATGATGTCTGATGGAACATCAGCATAGTCGAGTTCGTTTCTTACTACCATTTCAGGAGCAAGTGTAGCTGCTTCCTTGTTGTACTTGTAATTGAGCTTAGTTATGAATACATTGTCCTTATCCCAATAGGTTGGGTTCTTTGTAAGGATTCTTTCGCTCTGTGGAACGAAGGATTCCAGTATGTAAGCACCGTTATAAAGTAATGTATCATTTGTAGTTCCGAAGCTCTTGCCCTTCTCTTCAAGGAATTTTCCATTTGCAGGGAAGAAGCAAACGTAGGTAAGCATTGACTCAAAATAAGGGGTTTCCTTCTCTAAAGTGTACTCCAGAGTATAATCATCCTTTGCCTTGACTCCTACTTCGTTGAAATCCTTGATTTCCTCGTTGTAGTATTTTTCTGCATTTTTAATTACAGAATAGGCAATGTTAGCTGTAGCGGATTCATTTGTCTTTGTAAGGATATATTTCATTGCATCGACGAAATCCTGTGCTTTTAATTCAGCTACTTCCTTACCTGTATGGTCCACCCATTTGACACCCTTTCTCAGGTTGAAGGTCCATACTTTTCCGTCTGGTGATTTTGACCAGGTCTCTGCAAGTGCAGGTTTTACAACTCCATACTTGTCATAGTCGATTAGTGTGTCGATGAAGTTTGCAGCCAGGGCAAATTCATTTGTGGTTGATGAAAGCAGGTAATTCAGAGTAGTTGCTTCTGCAGGATACGCGACCCTGTATTCCTTCTCTTCTACTACAGTTCCGGTGGTTGTTGAGCCTTTGCCAGCTGTGGTAGTTTCTCCGCCCATCGAACAGCCGGCAAGCATTAATAATGCCATGCCCAATGCGATGAATCTTTTCATTTTTTTCCTCCAGTCTCCTTAAAGATTGTGTTGTTTATTCTTTTAGAATACGAATACTTATGCATATTATAGAAAGCCACACCATGTACTGTCAAGAATTATTGATATAGGAAGCACTTTATAAATACAGTGTTGATTTAGCTACACTACTGTTTATTTGTTGTCATTCTCATTCTATTCAGCAACCGGTTTTATCATGGTATTCAAGGTGAAAATGATTAAAATCGCATAAAATTACCCGTTTAATGCATAGAATACATAAAAACGGGTTTTTATTATTGAACTGAAAAAATACTTCCAAGATTCCTTGCATTAAAGTATATTTTTCTCATTAAAATAAGTTATATATTTATATCATTTATCCTCTCAATTTACTTTCGGTAGCCTTTTAATGAATTTACCATCTCCGCTTTGAGCAAAAATATTATCTCCATTTTTCAAGATCTTTCCTCTTTGCATGACAAGCCTTACTGTACATTCTGACTCATACCCATCATATAGACTGTAATCACAGCTGCTCTTCAAGCTTTCAGCTCTTAAAATTTCACTCATATTTGGATCTAAAATAACTATATCTGCATCGCTTCCCGGACTCAGAGTACCTTTTCTTGGATATAGTCCAAAGATTTTAGCTGCATTGGTACTTACCAAATCCACATATCTTGATAAGGACAGTCCTCTTTTAACAACTCCTTCTGTGTAAACTACCCTTATTCTTTCTTCAACACCGGGGGCTCCTCCAGGAGCTTTTGTATAGTCCTCCAAGCCCTCCATTTTATCCTTTAAGAGGAATGGGCAGTGATCCGTACCAATGGTCTCCACTGTACCATCGAAAATACCATCCCAAAGCTTTTCAACATCCTCAATCTTTCTTAAAGGAGGTGACATTAAATACTTAATACCCTCTTCATTGCCACCATCACTATATTTATCCTCAGTCAACAAAAGATATTGAGTACAGGTTTCAACATGGGTATTTTTAAGCCCTAAATCAAAGGCTTGCCTTACCTTATCGATGGTATAGCCTGCTGAGGTATGGACAATATAGAATGGAGCATCTCCACAGAGCTTTGAAATATCCATAATTGACCCTGCTGCCTCAGCCTCTGTCTCAGGCGGTCTGGTCTTAGCATGCCAAACAGGAGCTGTTTTGCCCTCAGCCAAAGACCTCGATCTTAATAATCCAATAATTTCATCATTCTCACAATGGACAGTCAAAATACCCCCAGCCTTCTTCAGTGTTTCAAATAACCTGAAAACATCACTATCTCCAACCTTATATCCATATGTGGTATACGCCTTGAAGCTTGTTATCCCTTCATTCTTAACAATTTCAGAAAGCTCCTCTAAAATATTATCATCCACATGCTGAATAACCCCGTGGAAGGAATAATCAATGGGGGATTTTAAAGCCTTTTCCTTGTATTCATTTATGGAATAATTGAGATTACAGCCTGAAGGTCCAAACCCGATATGATCAATTATTGTGGTAGTTCCACCATTAGCTGCAGCAACCCCTCCAGTATAAAAATCATCACAGGAACGGAATTTCTCAGACTGCTGAAGATCCATATGAGTATGTGGATCAATGCCTCCAGGGATAACTATCTGCCCTTCAGCATCAATAACTTCATCAGCCTCAGCCTCAATTCCAGATCCAACTCTTACAATCTTCTCATCTTCAACCAGGATATCTCCCTTCTCCTCTTTCCCCTCATATACCAACAATCCATTTTTAATCAGTATCT
>JASDTM010000116.1:5527-9462 GCA_041891535.1 Clostridiaceae bacterium | reverse complement strand
CCCTTGACCTAACTACATCACACCCAATATCAAAAGCGACTCCATTTCTTAGGTCCCATATTCTTATCTTTACTAAAATTATAGCATTCACTTCCAAAACTCACCCAATTAAATCCACATTGAGTAAATACAGACAGAAATAAAAGCATCCCTTAAAAATAACCCTTTTTAATTTTTGAAAAAATGGTTTAGTAATGAAATCAGCTAATCTAACAATTTCCACTTAAAATGTAACAATGCTACTGTTATATTTCAAATCCAAAATGTTAAATTAGTTGGTATTCTAATAGTTCTTGGTTAATCGGCACATTTAGTACTTTTAGATTATTCACTTGTTTTGGAATCCAGACACATAAGACCCTTGATACTACTCATTTAGAGTGGTTTCAAGGGTCTTATTATTGTCCTATTATTTTAAGCTTTTGACTTCTATTCTTCGTCTGCCTGAACTATAACCTGCTCTTCCTTCTGGTTTATTGAGAGAAGAAGGTTAAGAAGGATACCTGATAATGCTGCTGTTGCAATGGCTGGGAAGCCTACTCCGAACAATTTGATTATTCCGCCTTCAAAGTTGAAGGTACCGCCTAATCCTATGATCAGGATTATTGCTATTATTGCAAGGTTCTTGGCTGAGAACATATCTACTTTCTTTTCCATCATTATGGCAATACCCTGTGCTGCTATTACACCGAAGAGGTATATTGACAGTCCGCCTATGACTGCTGTAGGTATTGAGTAAACTGCGTTAATAAGTGGTGTGAAGCTTGAGATTATCATTGTTATTATTGCTGCTGCTATAAGTACTGCAACAGAGAAGTTCTTTGATATTGCCATGGCTGAGATGTTCTCACCATAGTTTGTTCCAGCAGGTCCGCCTATGGATGCTGAAACTATATCACCGATACCATCTCCTATCAGATTGTCTCCGAGCTTGTTTTCAAGATCGTATACCTTTGTTGAGCCCTTCTTTTTAGCAAGGTCATTTACATATATATGGAGCTGGAAAATGTGAGCTGTGGATTCAGGGATTGTAGCTATTGCTATTGGCATGATTGCCGCAACTGCTGCCCAGGATGGTGAAGGCAATGTTATTATCGGAAGCTGGAATACTGTACCCTGCACTGTATTGAAGTTGATGAATGGTATCTTTGTAACTGTCTGGATTATTATTGCTGCAACATAGCCTGTTACAAGTCCAAATAGTATCGGAAGCTGTGATAATTTACCCTTTAAGTAAACTGAGTAAAGAATTGTTGAAACAAGTGTGATTATTGCTATAACCCAAGCCCAGTCTGTTCCTGCTGCTTCAAAGCCCTTTGGTGCTGATGCTGCATTTCCCATTGCGTTTGCTGCCAAGGATAAACCTATTATCATTGCAACCGGACCTGTTACTGTTGGAGGTAAAACTTTTTCGATTAGCTTTGAACCATATTTTCTTATGATCAAACCTGCTGCGATGGATACAAGACCTGACATCATGATACCGAACTGAGCCATTGAGATTCTCTGGTTCAATGTTAAATGCTGATAAGCAGCTCCGCCCATTATTGAGGCAATTGCTGTAATGTAAGAAAAGCTTGAACCGTAGTACAGCGGTATCTGCCTTTTAGTGATTAACAAGAATGCAAGTGTTGCCAAACCTGATGCAAATATTGTTGTGGATACGTGGAACCCTGTTATCAGTGCTACCAATACTGTTGCAGGGAACATAACTATCATCTGCTGCAATGCAAATAGAATCAACTCTACCGGTTTCGGTGTCTCGTCAGGAAGATATCCCATTACTTTGTTACTCATTCTTAACCTCCGATGATTATGAAAAATATTTAAAATTGCAATAAAAAAATCCTGCCCAACGCAAGATTACATAGTTATCCCTATATTAAATCTTGCGGCTTCTCAGAACCTCTTTAAAGATTTTCTAAATGCTATTCTATTACCACCCAAGGGTAATTACAACAAATTTTTAGGTCTTCGGATAAAGTTTACCAGTTAGGCAATTTCTAACGGGTTTAATCCTTATATATAGCAATTTGATATATTTTACACTGCAAAATCAGATGAAAAAGAGCCATTTACACAATGACTCTTTGAGGGTTTCTATTCTACTGTCTTTGTAGCCACAATATCAATGCCAAGGTTAAGTACATTGGTACATATGACATCTCCACGCCTAACTGGTTTTCCCACATATATCCTGGATAAAACCTTGGAGATTGGAACGAACAGCTCCATATCAACAGGTTCTTTTGTTTTTATTGGTACAACATCTATGATGTTTTGATCCTTACATCTGACTAAGGATGTAAAATAAGCCTTCATTCATCCACCTCCGGTTTAAATACTGTCAAACTCTTTTATTCTTGCTGCCAATATCCTGGAATTCTTTCTGTCGTTTAATATTTCCTCAGGCTTTTTATCCAGCTCCTTGGATAATATTTTAAGAACCTTGTTTAAGCAGTATGCTCCCTGACATGAGCCGAATACTATTCCTGTCCTTCTTCTGACACCTTCTATTGTTCTTGCTCCAAGTGGTCTTCTTATGGCGTTTACTATCTCACCTTCGGTCACCATGCTGCAGGTGCAGATCATTTTGCCGAATCTTTCATCAAAGGCTATCGCCTCATTTCTTTCCTCATTGGACATGTCCCTGAAGTTGAAATACTGCCTTCTTTTAAATACATAGTCTCCATTTTCCCTTGCCTTGAATTTACTTACAACAAGCTCTGTAACCCTGTTTGTTATCATTGGCAGTATTCCCGGCAGATTATGGTTCTTGGCATACATGTTGATATAGCCTTCCTCGTCCAAAAGGTCAGTTAATATGACTGGATCCTGATAGAAGTTATTTACTGTTAGTAAATCAACTCTTTCAGAAGGGAAAGGCCCAATGACTGCTTCAGCCATTTTCTTTACACTTTTATAGTCTATTTTCTCCGGGCTTTCTATTGTTACAACACTCTTGCCTGAGAATGTCGGCATGATGGAGGTGGCATTACCATCCTCCCTGAATATATTGATCATTGTTTTAATATCAGTTGCAAAGTTCTTTTCCAAAAGCATGGTCTCAAGAGGAATATTCTTTTCTGCGACTTTGGCTTCCTTATGACCAAGATAAAGATCATTGAAGGCGGTTATAACCACAACCCTGCAGGAGTACTTTGATTTATCTGTTATTACTCTGACTTCATCCCTGCTGACTCTTTCTATAGCTTTGACTTCCTCTTCAAGCCTGAATCTGACTCCGTTATCAAAGGCAATTTCCCCTAAGGCTGTAGCCAGATCATAGGGAGATATTATTCCGGTATTTTCATGGTAGAGAATATTCTTGGCATTTTCCTTAATATGAGGTGTAAGCTTTTGTGCAAACTCATAGTCAACCTGCTTTACCCCTTCAATACCCCTGTCCTTGATTCTATTTAAGACTTCTTTAAATTCCTCATCAGACTCATAGACAGAAAAAGAAGGTTCAATTCTATAGTCCAGGTTAATATCCTCAGCCAGCTTTAAAAGCTCTTCCCTGGAGTCCTTGATATATTTATATATAAAATCACTTTCAATGTCAGAGCCGTCTGAAACAAAGGAGGTTATTATTGGTGCAACATCCTCTGCTATATCAAAGTTTCTTTCTATTACTGCAATATTCAAGTTATATTTTGATAACGCACAGGCAGTGGCACATCCGGCCAATCCGCCTCCAAGTATTATGACATCATAATCCATAAACGTCCTCCGTCAGATATCCTTTGTCTCCCAATTCTTTCTCAATAAGGTCCAGGGAATTCTCGTCCTGGCAGGTTACTGTATGCATGTGGATTCCACCTGTCAGTTCAGATAAAGGCAGTGCTTTTGTTTCCTTGAATTCTTTTAAAAATTTATCCAATTCGTTCAATGAGTTTATAAAAAGATTGCCCTTAAGCTCACCGTAGTATGGG
>JASDTM010000116.1:3048-5517 GCA_041891535.1 Clostridiaceae bacterium | reverse complement strand
GTGGTCAATGATAATATCCTCAACTATTCCACCATATTTTAATATAATCCTCAGTTCTTCATATATGCCATCTGAGTCATGCTTAACTCTGAATATTCTTTTATATGAATCCTTCTCCTTTAGCATCAAGTATCCGCCATAAGTTGAGACAATCCCAGGATTTTTGGCCTTCAGTATGGCAAGGTCTTTTACTACAACCTGTCTTGTTACATCAAACCTTTCTGCTATTTCCTGTCCTTTTATGGGCAGGTCGCTTCCGGTGAGTAGTTTCAATATTTCTTTTCTTCTGCCTTCTGCATCCATTTTTTCACCTTCAGCTTTCATCGTCTGACTTTTTAAGCAGAGCTAAAACCAATGCTGCCTTACTTAAATCAATGTCAGTACCAACAGTAGTTTTATTTAATCCCTTATGATGACTTCCAATTACCTCATATAGATAGGGAAACTCATCAAAGGCTTTAACCTTCTTAAGGTATTCTCTCCCGTACTCCGGATGACCATAATAGGTATCCATCATTTTTGAACTATTCTTCAGCTTGTTTTTATCTTTAGCTGTCTTATCAAGTAATACGGCTATTGATTTTTGAATTACATTCATCCTGTATTTTATCTTGCCTATGTCATGGACCAATGCCATTTTTACAATATAGTGTTTCTCTTCATCACTTATGTCACCAAGATTATTGGGTATTCCATTTTCAATGTCATCACTTACACCTTTGGCAACTGTAACTGCATGGAGGATCTCAGCCTTTCTTAGTTTAAGGAAAAGCTTCTTTTCTTCATCATTTAGATATTCATTTATAAAGCCGGTATCTGTTTCCCTTGTAAAAGCTGTCAGATCTAGCAGAAATTGCTTTACTCTTCCCATGACTTTAGTCTCCTCTTTTTATTCTATCATTTTTCATATCCATCTACTATTTTATGCAAATTTTTAAAATTTGGTTACCTGTTTTCCTTCAAAAAAATCCTTAAATTTATCATTTTATCAAAAATGTTATGCACAAATACCTTGCTTTATCCACACAAACCTGTGGATAACTATTTTAGTCCGAATTGTCTGAAAATCAAAAATACTATGTTAACCTGAATGCTTTACCCTTGATATCACTGATTTTTATACTCATAATCTGGGCTAAAATTTAAAATTGAATACCTATATTGTGTTCAATGCATAATGACTGACACTATATATGCATGTCGCCTTTTATAAACCTCTACTCACTCATGTATTATTCACAATTTAAGCTATTTTCCCCTAATTGCAAGACCCATTGGAGCAGGCTGTTTTATGCAAACAAATGAAAAATATAAGTATAAAACAGTATAAATTTGAGCAGCTCCAATCAAAAATACGTTCGAATAAACCCTGTGGGCTAAATCAATTATTACCAATTGTTAATGATTATTAAACCGTCATTTTTTGAATTGACTTTAATTATGCATAAATAATAGTATAGGAATTGAACCGACTGATAGTGCGGTTTTGATGAGGTATATCAAGTAAATTTAAAGAGTATGGGGAAGCAATTTCATCTGTACTCTTATTTATCCCCAAAAATAGAAAAACGAACTGATTTGAATCTTTTAAAAGGCCATGTGTATATAGCTATCATGGACGAGGTATTAAAATGTTAAACAAAAAAATGAATTATTTAGTGTTTAAGGGATCCATATTACTCTGTCTTGCAGCATTTTCATTAATGACTGGAGCCGCAGTAACAAAAAAGACAGCCTTTGCAGCTCAATATGAATATGTGACAACGGACTCCATTAGTTTAAGGTCAGGAATGTCCACAGATACTTCAAGGATAACCATGATTCCCGCAGGTGAGATTGTGGATGTATTATCCGTGTCTTCAAACTACAGTTGGGCAAATGTGGAATGGAACGGAAACAGAGGCTATGTTCTTACCATGTATCTGAATTTAGAGGATGTTGAAGGCAGAACAGTTAAAACGAATGAGCCTCAAAAATCAGGAAGCAGCTTAACAAATGTCTCCACCTCTTCTGATGGATACCATATGTTTGTAAATCAGGAAGCTAATATAAGAGTTAACCCTGTTTACGGTGCAACTCCCCTTTATAAGGTAAGTACAGGTACTGACCTTCATATCATCGATAAAAGTGGTGAGTATTTCAAGGTTTACTACAAGCAGTCCTATGGTTATATCCACGAGGAATATGTTACAGATTACAGTGCTTCAGCTGTACCAACTGTTAAAGCTCCTGAACCTACCCCTGTTGTAACTCCAATTGTGGCTCAGGAGGTTCAAGGTGGAGTCAGAGTATCAAATTATCCTAAATCCGGCTCATACAGTGCTGACGGTTATCATATGCTGACTAATACTACAGTTAATGTACGCCGCGGAGCTGGTCAGGCATATGGTGCAAAATCCCTTTTAGCCGGTGATCAGGATGTTCTCGTTATTAACAAATCGGGAGAATATTTTGAAGTATATGTTAATG
>JASDTM010000116.1:0-3038 GCA_041891535.1 Clostridiaceae bacterium | reverse complement strand
CACCAGGACTATCTGGTTGACTATGGTGCTTCTGTTCAAAAGCCAGTGCAAAATATTGTTTCTGCAGCCCCTGTAACCACAGAAACCGGATCCTTCAGATCCGACGGATACCATATGTATGTGGCTCAGAATGCAAATATCAGAAAGTATGCCCAATATGGAGCAACTGCATTATACAGTGTAACAACTGGAACGGATCTTTTGATAATTGACAGGTCGGGAGAATATTTAAAGGTATATTATAATGGCTCCTATGGCTATATCCACCAGGATTATGTCAGGGATTATTCGGCTTCTAGCCCTGCGCCAAAGCCTCAGTCAAATACAGGCTATTCAGCTTCATCCAGTGGTAAATCCACAGGTGCGGTTACACTTTCAAGCAAGGTAAGTATAAACGACATGGGAAGCTATGGCGATAAAAACATACCTGTATCAGGTACAGTATCAACCAGTTCAGTTTCAAATGTCAGTGTTTACTTAAACGGATACCTGTTAAGCAATGCAAGGTTAAACGGAAATTCCTTCAGCTATACCATCCCTTCAAATGTTACATTACCGGGAAACAACAAAGTGAGGATAATAGCTTCAACAAACGAAGGTACTCTTTATCAGGAAGAGAACTTTACAGTTAACAAAACTCCTCTCATTGTTCTGGATACTGGTCATGGTGGAGAAGACCCAGGTGCCCTTGGTTTCTTAAATGGTTCTGTTTTATTCGAAAAGGACTATAACTTTGAAATTATGAAGTACCTTAAGGGTTACCTTGAGGGCTACGGTTTTAACATTGTTCTTACAAGAAACGGTGACTACTATGTAGAAAACTCCACCAGAGCTGATACTGCGAATGATAATAATGCTGACCTTATGCTTTCACTTCATCATAATGCAGGCTCAACCTCAGCAAGGGGCGGATTATCAATTTACCCTTCAGTAAAATACAATCCATCTTCCCAGGCTTCCTTCTCAGAAAGCAGAGATCTTGCAGCCAAGCTTGAAGATGCATACTTAAAGTCAGGTATGAATTACAGGGGAGCATATAAGGACATAGATATTTCAGGTCATACCCTGTATATCATGAGAAACGTTGAGACCAGGACAGTACTTACAGAAATGGGCTTCATCAGTAATGAACAGGATGCAGAGATGATAACTGATCCAAGCTTCCAAAGACTTCTTGCCAAGTACATGGCAGAAGAAATTTATAACTACTTCTACGGAAGATAAAAGACAACAGCCTATAAAAACCAAATCTGGTTTTTATAGGCTGTAACTTATTCATCAATCATGAAAAGTCCCCAATATTTAGTTGGAAAGATATTGGCTATACAGCTTTCTTTATCGGTACCCAAAGCTCCATTCCATAATCTGGAGAACTCATATCCCCTTCGCTGTAAACCTCAAAATCAGGATCTCCTGAATGCATATAACCATGCTCAGGGAAGAAAACTTCCATAATATATTTCCAGCCTTCATGAATGCAGCCTGGGATAGAGCCTTTTAGCTTAACCACTGCATATTCATTCTCAGGTATCTCCATAACTTCCAATTTCAATTCTCTCGCTTTCTCTTTGTCCCTTACATCATAGGCTGCCATGTAGTTAATTACCTTAGCATCCTCCATGTCATAGCAAACACCGAAGCTTTGCCCGCTTCCCATTTTATCCAAATTTTCAAAGGAACATTTCTCGAACAGCTCATCCCAAACTTTCGGACACATGGAGCTGTCTATTGCTTTCTTTTTGACTCCCGCAACTGTAAATGCAGGTACTTTCTGAATTTTAATATCCATCTTTCTTCCTCCTTTGATTCCCAGTGTCAACTGGATTCGGGAAACAACCATGTACGGCTTTCCCTTTCTTACTTCCGTTGGAGAGTAGCCATGAAAACTCTTAAACGCATACCCAAATGAGTCAGAAGAGTCATAGCCATATTTTATTGCAATGTCGATTATTTTCTCGTTGCTTTCTCTTAGGCTTATAGCTGCTTCCGTCAATCTACGAAGTCTAATGTATTCAGCAAAAGATGTATCTGTCAAAATTGAAAACATCCTGCTGAACATTGCATAGGAATAGCCTGACAATTGTGCAATCTTTTTATCATCTATTTCATCATCCAAAACCATTTCGATATAGTCCATTGTTCTGTTGAAGGAACTTATCATGTTCATGCTTCTCCCCTCCTTTCATCTTGAGTTTATCAACAGGAGCAATCTTATACCCTATATTTCCTGTTTATATTTTATAGCATTTTCCTACCATTATTCAGACTCTTTAAACCTTATTTTCCAAAACAAAAGAAGACTCCAAAAGGTTATTCACATCTTTGAGTCTTCTTTTTGAAAATACATTTTGTTTTATAAAGAACGCCGGGTATTTTGGATGTTGGGGTAGTTTTTGGTAATTTAATTGATGGTATGTTCAGAAGGGTCTCATAGTATAGAACAAAACACCCGGCGGCTTTGACGATTTACTTCTTACCTCATGTCAATCATTGACACTTCTTCATGGTCTATATGGTGTGAAGCCATAAAATTAATAATTTCTTCTTCATATATTGGATCTGTTGCATATGCCATTCCACAGCCTGCCGACATCTCTCTTGGTACCGGTATTAGTCTTCCCAGCCTGTTTAAAACCTTGAAGGCTGACTCCATTGCCATGGCATCTGCTGTAGTCGGAAAGCTGATTATTAGTTTTTTAGCCACATCTATTCTTTAGTAAGGGATATGTATGTATCATTTCCCTCAGATCTTATTTGTGTCTTATAGTGCATATCCTCCGCGAAGTTTACAATGTTTCTCACAGTGTGTGCTTCGTTTGCCACTACTTCCAATGATTTTGGAGAATTTTTCAGCTCTTCTTTCAATAACAAAAGTGGTTCAGGACAGGATAATCCTTTAACGTCTAACATATTAATTCGCCCCTTTTCTTTGTTTCTTAAGTCCTGTGAAAGCTATGATAAATAGTACAACTATACATATTACAGATGCAATCTGGCCGTTGACTCCAGGTCCTCCTGCCACTGCCGCAACCTCACCC
>JASDTM010000115.1:0-2155 GCA_041891535.1 Clostridiaceae bacterium | reverse complement strand
CCTTAGCTCAGCTCTCATATCCTTGATCCTGATTTTAGGAAGCTTGGCTCCTTCAGCTCTCCTATTTATGGTAATAAGCTTATAGTCTCCGTTTAAAGCACTTTCATAGGATTCAATAGATGGAGTAGCTGAAGATAATATGACCTTTCCACCATTTTGTTTCATCATGAATTCAGCAACCTGGGAGGTAACATATTTTGGATTGGTTTCTGATTTATAACTTAATTCATGTTCTTCGTCTATGACTACACATCTTAAGTCTTTGAAGGGCAAAAACAAGGCACTTCTCGCTCCGATTGCAATTTTTACCTTCCCCCTTTTAACCCTCATCCATTCATCGTATCTTTCTCCATCATTCAATTTTGAATGGTAAACCGTGATATCCGGTCCAAATCTTCCCTTGACTCTTTCAATCATTTGAGGCGTCAAAGCAATTTCAGGAACGAGGATAACTGAATCATGGCCTTTTTTAAGATTTTCAGAAACAGCCCTCAAAAAAATTTCAGTCTTTCCAGAACCAGTTATTCCATGGAGAAGATAAACAGTGTTATTACCATTGATTATGCTCTCCAATGCTTCTTCTTGTTCTCTGAACAGCCTCTTTTCCGGATCATCTTTAAATAACCTGTCATCATACCTTTGGTCTATTTCAGAGACTATATCAAGGTATCCCTTTTTTACCATGGTGTTCAAGGTTGAGATTGAAAAACCAAGACCTGAAAGATCAGCCCTTGTCATACTCTTGTTTTCATGGGAATTTATAAAGGTATAAATTGAATTATACTTTTCAAACCCTTTATCTGAAATATCCGGCTCCTTTGTTGGAACCACAATCAATCTTGTTTTATGGTCCTTAGTTTTAAGATCCCCCTTGGGAATAAGTAATCTGATGGCATCAAGATAGGTACAAAGGTAATTCTTTTTAAGAAAATTTATGAGTTCTAGCCCCTTAAAAGTAAAAACACTTTTGCGTATAATGTCTGAAATTGACTTTATTTTTTTAGAGTCTAAATCATCCGGAAGCTCATCCATCATTTCCATGACATAGGCATTTGATTTCTTCTTCTGAGTTCCAAAATTTACCGATACAGCATCGCCGATATCAACTGACAAACCATCTGGTATTTGATAAAGGAAAGGCCTGTCAACAGCCTGTGCTTCATTATCTATAATTAAATTTGCATACACTGAAAATACCCTCCTTTAAAAAAAAGACCCGTTTCCACAGGTCTGATATCTGGTCATCTTGCTTATTTAAATGAATCTACTATTGTTTCGTATGTTACCAAGCCGTCATTTACTTCGTCTATGGCTGAAGTTAAAGGCTTATCCCTGTCACCGGTTTCTATCAGAAAATCCTGGTTGTTGATAATCTGACGTGCTCTTTTAGCAGTTACTGTAACAAGTCTGTATCTGTTATCAACCTTTTCCAGAAGGTCTGTAACTGATGGGTTAATCATGCTTTTTTCTTTCTTATCCAATTTCTTCTCCTTTAAGAGCAATAATATTTTTAACTACTCTGCTGACTCTGCATTTTTCTGCCAGAACAATTGCTTTTACTTTTTCCAAGGCTTCTTCGACTGTTGTATTAACCACTGCATAGTGATACTGGGATACATAGTTGATTTCTGTAAAAGCTGATTGGAATCTCTTTATAAGTGATTCCTGGGTCTCAGACCCTCTTCCTATAATTCTTCTTTTCAACTCTTCCATTGAGGGAGGAAGTATGAATATAAATATTCCTTCGGAATTATTTTGCTGAACCTTTAACGCGCCTTGAATATCTATTTCCAATATAACATCATACCCTAATTCAAGCATTTCTTCAACTTTTGACTTGGGAGTACCATAATAATTGTCATAGACTCGGGCATATTCCAAGAAATCATTATCCTGGATCCTTTTTTCAAATTCATCCATGGAGAGGAAATAGTAGCTTTCCCCTTCTTTTTCACCTGCTCTTGGAGATCTTGTAGTTGCAGAAACGGATAAATATGTGTTTTCCGCCTGCTCCATATATGCTTTGCAAATCGTTCCCTTACCTGCACCTGATGGTCCTGAAATAATAAATAAAACTCCTCTATTCAACTTCTTCGACCTCTGTTTCCACTGTTTTCCCTTCTAGTCGGTGAGCAATGGTTTCAGGCTGTATTGG
>JASDTM010000114.1:0-13696 GCA_041891535.1 Clostridiaceae bacterium | reverse complement strand
TGGACAGGGACAGATTTGTGTTGTCAGCAGGACACGGTTCAGCACTTTTATACAGCCTTCTTCATTTAACAGGGTTTAAGGTAACTGTTAATGATCTTAAAAACTTCAGACAGCTTGGTGGAATTACTCCAGGTCACCCTGAATTTGGTATGACTGACGGAGTTGAAGCAACAACCGGACCTCTTGGTCAGGGAATTGCTAATGCAGTTGGTATGGCCATGGCTGAGAAGCATCTTGCAGCCCTTTATAACAAAGAAGGATTAAAGATTGTAGACCACTATACCTATGCACTTTGTGGAGACGGAGACTTAATGGAGGGTGTTGCATCAGAAGCATCTTCATTGGCAGGTCATCTTGGACTTGGTAAGCTGATTGTTCTTTATGATTCAAATGACATCTGCCTTGACGGACCATTGTCCACATCCTTCTCGGATAATATAGAAGAAAGATATAAGTCCTACGGTTGGCACTATATCAAGGTTACAGAAGGCACAAATGCCGAGGACATCTCAAGGGCTATTGAGCTTGCTAAAACCGTTGATGACAAGCCTACAATGATTGAAATCAAAACTGTCATAGGCTATGGTTCTGAGGTTCAGGGAACAAACAAAGCCCATGGAGCACCTCTTGGCAAGGAAGGCAGTGCAAAGGCTAAGGAAAATCTTGGCTGGACTTATGCACCGTTTGAAGTCCCTGAGTCAGTTTATGAATCCTTCAAAAAATCCAACGAAGAGGTTGGAAAGAGTAAATATAATGCTTGGAAGACTACCTTTGAGGAATACAGTGCAAAATATCCGGAAGACGCAAAGAGCTTCCTGGAAGCATTTGAAGGTAAGGTTACAATTAACAGGGAGGCTCTTCCTTCCTACAAGGTTGGTGACAAGGATGCTGCAACAAGGGTAATGAGCCAAGCAGCAATCCAGTCCATAGGAAAGGAACTCAATAACTTCTGGGGTGGATCTGCAGACCTTTCCTCATCAAACAATACAATAATAAAAGAAGCCGGAGATTTTACGGCAGCTAATGGTTCTGGTAAAAACATCTGGTACGGTGTAAGAGAATTTGCCATGGGAGCTATAATGAACGGTATCCTTTATCACGGTGGTACCAAGACATTTGCAGCAACCTTCTTCGTATTCTCTGACTATGTAAGACCTGCAGTAAGACTTGCAGCTTTGTCACACCTGCCTGCAATATATGTATTTACACATGATTCAGTTGCAGTAGGTGAAGACGGACCAACCCATGAGCCTGTTGAGCATCTTGCTTCCTTCAGGGCAATGCCTAACGTAAATGTCATAAGACCTGCAGATGGAAACGAAACCTCAGCAGCTTGGAAGATGGCACTTGAGACAACTGACAAGCCAACACTTTTAGTTTTATCAAGGCAGAATCTTCCTCAGGTTACTGATAATGAAAAAGCTTTTGAAGGAATGGCAAAGGGAGCATATATACTTTCAAAATCAGCTAAAGAAACTCCAGATGGTATTTTAATAGCAACCGGTTCAGAGGTAAGCCTTGCACTTAAAGCACAGGAAATGCTTAAAAAAGATGGTGTGGATGTATCAGTAGTATCAATGCCTTGTATGGAGATATTCAAAAAGCAGTCTGTAGATTATAAGGATTCCGTCCTTCCTTGGCATGTTAAAAACAGACTATCCATAGAAATGGGAGTATCCCAGCCTTGGGACAGATACATCGGAGATGAAGGTATAGCAGTATCCATTGAGACCTTCGGTGCTTCAGGCAAGGGTGGAGAAGTTGTTAAATCCTATGGCTTCACAGCAGAAAACATAGTAGCTGTATATAAAGAAAACTTCAAATAAAATATAACAAAAGCATTAAGATCAGATGCTGGTTAATCCAGCCTCTGGTCTTAATTTTAAAAGGAAGTGGGAAAATATGAAAATAAAAAAGGTTGGTATTGTAGGTGCCGGAGCTCTTGGTGTGATGTACGGGCATCATTTCAATAAGGTTCTCGGAAAAGAAAATTTCTGCTTCATAGTAGATGCAGGAAGAAAAGAAAAATATGAAAAGGAAGGCCTGCTTTATAAGGGCGAAAAAGAGGATTTTACCTATTTATCACAAGCTGATGCAGAAGAACCCCTGGATCTTATAATATACACTGTGAAAATAGGATCACTTGAGGCTGCCATGGAAAATGCAGTTCCATTTACCGGAGATAATACAGTTATAATGTCCTTCATGAATGGTATATCAAGTGAAGAAATCCTTGGAGATAAATTCGGACCTGAAAAAATCGTCTACGCTGTAGTTCAGGGAATGGATACCATAAAAAAGGGAAACACTGTTAATCTACTTAACGTAGGTAACATTTCACTAGGAGAAAAATCAGGTGAAATTACAGAAAGAATAACAGCAATCCAAAAGGTTCTGGATAAAGTCGGTCTTGCATGGAATATGCCAGAGGATATACTCCACCACAGCTGGAGCAAGCTCATGTTAAACACCGGAGTCAACCAAGTGCTTGCTGTGAAAAATAAGGACTACTCTTTCATACATACTGATGAGGAATCAAGAAAGCTCATGAGGGATGCAATGATTGAAGTACAGACCTTGGCTAAAGAAGAAGGAATTAATATAAAAGATTCAGAAATTGATAAGTGGTTTGAAATAATAGACTCTTTAAGACCTGACGGTATGCCCTCCATGGTACAGGATGTAAGAGCAGGAAGAAAAACTGAGGTTGCACTATTTTCAGGTACAGTAAAAAAGCTTGGAAAAAAGCATAATATACCAACTCCTGTAAATGACTATCTTTATGATGAAATAATGAAGATAGAAAAGAATTTCAGATAGCACAAAACGCATTAAAGCTTAAAAATATCGAGTTTCAAAATATTAAGCCTTTTAGCTCAACACAAAATAAAGAGTATACTATAATCGGATTTCAAATTTGGAATCCGATGTATTTTTAGCATCGAACAAATTGGGGGAAATAATTAAATGTTTATATTTGAATCAGACAGGGGTTTAAGATTCAAGGATATTATCGAATACCCTGAAATCAAAATAAAGGAAAACACCTATACCTTTATAACAGGAGAAAGCGGAGCAGGTAAAAGTACATACTTAAGGCTTCTTAACAAGACCCTGTTACCGAGCGCAGGAACAATAAATTACAGGGGACAGGATATAAAAGATCTGCCTCCTTTGGAATACAGAAGAAAGGTTGTTTTGATTCCTCAGGAAGTCTTTTTAATAGAGGGAACAATAAAAGAAAACTTTGATTTTTACTATGACTCCATTGAAAGAGCAAGGCTTAATGAAGTTGAGATACAACAGATCCTAAGAGTTTGCATAGCTGACTTTCCATTAACCTCACAATGCGGACTGTTATCAGGTGGAGAAAGACAAAGAGTTTTCTTAGCAATATTCATGTCTCTTTATCCAGATGTCCTGCTTTTGGATGAACCAACCGCAGCATTGGATGAAGCAAACTCTTTAAAATTGCTCACAAACATTAATGAGTTCGGAAGAAGTCATAATATCTCAATAATTGTCATATGTCATAATGATGAGCTTACAAATCAGTTTGCAGAGGAAATCATCGAGATAAAAAGAGGTGAAATATAATGAACGGAATTATAGAAATGCAGTTATGGCAGTTTTCCTTGGTATACCTACTCCTTCTTATAGTCACAGTTATATTGAAAAAAAGTAAGGTGGACCAGACAAAGCTTTTATTTTTAGCAAGCTTTAGAATGACAATCCAGCTCATATTGGCAGGTTTTATCCTTACATATATATTTCAGAATCCCCACCCTGTTTTCACAATACTTTATCTTGCAGTTATGATTGGCTTCACAATTTACAGGGTATTATCAAAAAACAAGGGCATAACCCCTGCCTTCCAAAGAGTCATAGCTTTTTCAATCGCAGGCTCAGGCTTATTTGTCATACTGTTTTTCATATATATTGTCGTAGGCCAGAATATATCCAATCCACAGTATGTCATCCCAATATCTGGGATGATAATGGGCAATACCATGACAGGAGTATCCTTGGGTGTTAAAACCTTCAGGGAGAGTCTTAACGGTCAAAGAGCTAAAATCAACGCACTGCAATGCTTTGGAGCTGCTCCTGATAATATTCTCCTCCCATTCATGAGACAAGCCTTGGAGACTGCAATGCTTCCTACTCTTAACTCCATGATAGGAATGGGAATAGTATCCTTACCCGGTATGATGACAGGTCAGATCCTATCAGGCACCCTGCCCACCACAGCCATCCTCTACCAGATAGCCATAATGATATCAATCTGCACAGTTGTCACTATGGCATGCTTCGGCTCCCTGTACTTTGGTTATAAGACCTTCTACAGCAAAACAGAGCAGATTATTAATATTTAGTTCATATCCTTTATTTTTTATGAATTCCTATTTTTGTATTTATTACGGTTCCAATTGACATTACTAAAAAAATTTAATATATTAGTTTCAGGTTAAGAATATTTGTGTTTTATGACTAATATCAAATACTTTTAATCACCCAGGATTTTCTGTTATTAGCCTGCGCTACAAAGTTAATCTGTATCTATTAACAGGAAATCATGAGCCGACCCCTTATTTACTACAAATACTGATATTAATAATATTAACGATTGTTGTAAAGGGCTCTGTTCAGCTAAATTAATCAACATAGTATTGTTTTCTCAATTTAGCTGAGCAGAGCCCTTTTAGGCTTATGATTGTTAATTATTAATCAAAAATTAACAATTTTAACTTTGCGTTCACTATTCTGCTTGGGGTCCTTACTTTTGCCGATTATAGGCTTAATTGATAAAGAAAATTTAAGGAGTGATTTTTTGTTTAAACTATTTAAGAAACTCACGATAATTGCATTGTTCATTTCCATGATGACAGCAGTCTCATTGGAAGTTAATGCTGCAACATATCTAAGTACTGGTTCAAATTATTATGATGATTCAGTAACAATGGACAGAGGGTTCCTGGATCAGGTAATACCTGCCCCAGCTGCAACTCACCTTTTAAACTCCGCTGGAAAGGGGCTTTTGACCTATACAGTAGGAATGACCTATAACCAATTCTATGAGGCAAATAATATCTCACCTGAGGATAACTATAGTCAATATTATGGCCCATATTACTACCCCAAACCATACGATACTACCCGAATTAACTCTACACCTCCCCCAGGAAGGTTTGGATATGATTTGACTTATGCCGGGCCAGTAAGTGATCAGCAAAGAGTAGTTGCTGCCGCAAATTCACCATATGCAATCTTCTCAAACACATTGTTTTCAAGGCTTACGGTTGGAAATTTAGCTCCTGTAAGCAGCCAGAATACCAATTATGTATTTGGAAATTTCGGTGAATATGCATCCAGCCATTTATTCCCTAACATGATTGGATATGGCGAAAATGGAACTGTTAATGACTATATGCTTACACCTCAGAATGATGTAGTAATCCCAGCCAGGTATAACACATTACGTAATGATGTATGGTTGACCATGAGATCGGGAACTGTTTATGGTTTAAGAGGTGCCCAGGCATTTTTGCAGGCTCTTTCGAACGGCACTCAGGTCATGGGTAGTGTTGGTAACCCTAAATTTTATCTTGACACCCAGACAGAGGTTATGATTACTCCATACGGGTATAACAATTTAGGAACATTAGGTAAATTTAATTATCCATCAGCTTCTAGGGCTGTAAAGACTTCAATGACTAAAGTTCCTATAAATGAATTTGGTTCTACATTAAGTTCACATCTTAGAACATTGGAGAATAACAGTGGAGTTAATGACATAGCTGCAGGAAATGGTGGTCAGGTAAGAATCACTGGTTTTTACAGAGACTCACAAATTGATACAAACTACCTGATAGATGAGGGCAGCCGTTTAACTGATTCAGTAAATACTGTGGATGTTGCTTACTTTATCTATACCAACAGAGATACTATAAGTGGTGCTGAAACAGCAGGATTCCCTAATGTTCCTGCCAAATATGCCAGCCAACTAACAATGCAAGGCAATATATTAAAGCTTCTTTCACCTAATGCATCTGAGTATAAAATAGAAATGACAAGGCCTTATTTCACGGCATATGGTGATTTGACAACTGTTAAGGAATATTCCCCTGCAACCTTTGATTCTGTTCTGGGTGCAAGCTCATTTACAGTTTTAGACAATGGTATAAACCCAGACGGATCTGAAGTCGGTGTTGATGTAGATCGTGTAAGAGTAAGAGTAAGCTATGATGGTGGAACAACTTATGATTTACCTTCATATACAATTACAGAATTAGAAGATTTACTCTCAACAGGTAAACTTCTCGGAAATATTACTCTGGCATACACATACTCTGCAATAGATTCCGACGGTGTTGGTACACAGAATATAGTTGGACTACTTCCTGGAGAAATTAATGATAATTCAGGTGCTTATGCAGTCCCAATAGTTCGCAAATTGGTAATCTATGCAAAAAACCAGGTTAATCATGAGTATTACACAAGAAATAATGGAGTAATCAACACAACTCCAGATACAGTTACAACTGGAGCTGAAGTTAATTCAGTGGATGATACAACAAACACAGATCCATTGACCTTTAATGCAACTGAAATTTCTTCACCTTACTACTTCAGTGAAAAAGTATATAAGCAAGTATTTGATCTTGATAGCGATGGAAATGTAATCCCTGGCCAAACAGTTGCCAAAGTGGAGGTTGATAAATCTGTTATTGATTCTCCTATTGACTACGAAGCCGGCAAACTTGTTGTTATTACAATAGAATATGTCAAAGACATATTTGATATAACAGGTACTAAGACATGGGATGATGCTAATAATCAGGATGGAATAAGACCTAAAGAAATTACAATCACATTAACTGGTGGTCCGACTTTAGATCCTGCTTATACTAATAATCCTATAGACGAAGTAATATCTGATACATCAGGTGATACTCAAAGTTATACTTTCGAAGGATTATATATGTATGAGCCTGTTTTAGATGCAGATGGCAATAAGACATTAATAGAGTATTTAATCTCAGAAAATGAAATTCTGCCATACTCACCAACCTACGAAGGTTATAACATCACAAATACATACATTCCGAAAACCATGAATATTGAGGTTACTAAAATTTGGGATGATGCCAATAATCAGGATGGTAAGAGGCCTGCATCAATTACGGTAAAACTTTTAGCAAACAAGGTTGAAGTGGACAGTGCAGTTATTGTGCCTGATGCAAATGGGGTTTGGAAAGCAACCTTTGAAAACAAACCGGTAAACAGCTCAGGAATTATAATTGATTATACTGTGGAAGAAGTTAAGACCCCAGAGTATGATCCAACTACTGTTATTAATGGTTCAAATTATGAGATCACCAATACCTATATTCCAGAAAAAATGAATTTATCCGGAAAGAAGATTTGGGATGATGGTAATAACCTAGATGGTATCAGACCAGCTACAGTAGTTGTTAATCTTTTAGCTGATGGTACTAATGTAGAAGAAAGAATAGTTTCTGCATATACTAATTGGGGATTCACATTTGAAAGTATTGATAGATTCAGTAATGGAAAAGAAATTATATACACAGTTACTGAAAACCCAGTTGCACAATACACAACTTCAATTGTTGGGTTTAACATTACAAACAAATATGTGCCAAAACCAAGGTACACCACTGAATGGGTGGCTCAGGATGGAACAATTCTAAAACCTCTGGTGACTGACATTGCAACACAAGATCCACTAACATTTGATGGATATACTTTTGTTGAGACAGTAACTACAGCAACAGGAGTAAAGCACATTTACTCAAAAGATCCAATCCCAGTTAAAATTACAACTGAATGGGTTGCACAGGACGGTACTGTATTAAAGCCAATGGTAACTTTGGATATCGCACAAGAGCCACTTACATTTGATGGATATACATTCGTTGAAACAGTCAAAACTGCAACTGGCGTTAAGCATGTTTACTCCAAGAATCAAGTTCCTGCAAGCATAACTACTGAATGGGTAGCTGAAGACGGAACTGTTCTTAAACCAATGGTTACTGGAGAAACTGCTCAAGATCCACTTGCATTTGATGGATATACTTTTGTTGAAACTGTCAAAACTGCAACTGGTGTAAAGCATGTATACTCAAAGAACCCAATTGCAGCTGTAGTAACAACTGAATGGGTTGCTGAGGATGGTACAGTTCTGAGAGATATGGAGACATCAAATACTGCTCTTCCTGTTCAGGATTTTGTTGGATACGAATTTGATAAAACAGAAGATACCTCAACAGGTGTTAAGCATATATATCGCAAAATAGTAGAACCTGTCATGGTTACAACTGAATGGGAATCCGAGGATGGAACTGTGCTTAAAGACAAGGTATCAAGTTCCAAAGCACTTCCAGCAGATGCAATTGAAGGATATGAGTTCGTAAAAACGATTGATACTGCAACCGGTGTTAAACATATCTATCGCAAGTTAAAACCTGTTGTTCAGGTTACAACCGAGTGGGTTACTGAAGATGGTACAGTACTGAAAGATAAAGTGACTGGAACATCAACCCTTCCTAAAGAAGATTTTAAGGGTTACGAATTTGTAAAAACTGTTGAGACAGCAACTGGTGTTAAACACATCTACAAAAAGATTGCTGATCCTCTTCCAGATACAGGTTCAGAAAACACTGCTTTAACCAGGACTCTAAAGATTACCGGAACATTCTTACTAATTTCAGGAGTTGCATTATTCTTTTTCAAAAAGAAAAAGCAATATACTGAATAAGCAAATAATGAGATAACATAACAACAAAGAGGCTATTGGATTTTTCTCAGTTAATTCTGAAATCCAATAGCCTCTTTTGCTCTCTATAGTAGTGTGTTTAAAGTGAATCTTGTCAATTTAGGTACTCTGTCTGTTAAGTCTTTAATCAGTATTCTTTCTGTGTACTTATGAAGATCCTTACCCCAGGAACCAATGTTTAGTACAGGCATTGATATATCTCTTATTTCTGCCAAAGGTACTGTGTAGGATTTACCCCATAGGAGCATATTGTCTTCAATGTACTTTATAGCCTTGTTGTCTCCGTTGAACATGGCATAGGACAAATCGGAAATTCCTGTGAAATAGTTTTGGACTTCTATTTCTGTAGACAGTTCTTCTTTTGAATAAGCCATTAATTCTTCAATCAGACTATCTATTTCTTTTCCACTTTCCAGCATGGAATTTGAGGTTGCAGGATAGTATGGTGGAGACATTGCAAGCACTACCACTGGATCCTTGAAGGACCAATATTCAATTACCTTCTCAATAAGCATGTTGGATCCTTGAATCCTTGAAATCTCATGCTTCTTTACCATTTCTGCCACTCTTTCAGAAAAGTCCTTAATTTCAGTCCTTACTGCCTCACCCTTTTCCTCAATTACCTTCTCCAAAAGCTCGCCGTAATGGAGAACTACTGGTTCCCACTCCATCTTTCCATAATCGATGGTGCCGACCTTAGTATACTCGGCCAAGCTTAGTCTAGATCTTTTAAGTACTTCAACAAAGGAGGTCTTTGCAATTTTCTTCAAATCCTCCATGATATCAAATGGATCACGATATAGTGTCAAAACTGACATGTATCCAGTTGCAGACAAAGGTAACGATACATCATATACTTCTTTGTTATCCTTGAAATATAACCAGGTTGGAGGAAGAGTAGCTGTATTACCTCTTTTTTCAATGAAATCCGGATTAAGCTCAGTGTTTCTGACAATCTCAGACAGTACTGAAATCGGGTTTAATCCCTTGAATATCTGCCCTACATGTGCAAGCTTTCCTCTGACATAGACAACAGGCATAATTTTCCCTGCAGAGCCGTCATAAAGTGAAATCTTGTTTTCATCGATTCTTTCATGGGGTTCTCCATTAAGCATCAGAATATAGTCCAGATTATATTTTTCTTTTAATTCCTTTAAAAGATGTACTGCTGCCCTCATCCCCGCAGAGGAGTTTTCTTCATCCGGTACTCCGAGGATAATCAGGTTTCCTTCGAAATTCTCCTTCTTTGAGAATTCCTCAAATATTGCAAGATGTACACTGCCTCCTGATTTCATGTCAGAGGCACCTCTGCCAAATAACCATTCACCGGATTCAAGATCCTTTTTAGCTGCATCATCTATCATTATTTCACCGGATTTTAGAATTTCTTCCAAATCATATGGATGATATGCTGCTTCCTTGTATTTTCCATAGTCATCTGTATCAACCGTATCAGTGTGATGAATCATGACCACAGTTTTATTGCCTGTACCCTTTAGCATGGCATAGCATACATTTCTTTTTAATGGATCATTCTTAATTGGATAGAAGCCACAATTGCTTGGATTTTCTTTTAAATAAGGCACCTCTTCAAACCATGTCTTAAAAAAATTAATATTGTTGTTTTCAAGCTCTGTACCAGTATGGGTCTTATGTTCAACATATCTTAACAATAGCTCCAATACTCTTGGATTATCAACTTTGTGCATTTATCATTCTCCGTTTATATCATTTTAATTAGTCCAGTCAAATCTGATTATACTTCAATTGAATGCTTAAAAAAGAGACTTTTTTGTAAATATGGGCTTAATTACCTTTCTATTATTTCCCCATTTAATGGGTTTGATATATAGTAGGAATATAGGGTGACGGATTTCAATTTTAGACTGGGAGGAAAACAGGTATTCACCTGTATCAAAATATGGATAATGAATTAAAATATGCTCTGCTCATAGATGCAGAAAATGTTTCAAGTAAATATATAGAGCTTATATTGGATGAGATGTCCAACTATGGTGTAACAACCTACAGAAGAATATATGGTGATTGGACCTCAAATGCCAACATCTCATGGAAGGAAATACTGCTAAAATATTCAATAACACCAGTACAGCAGTACAGGTATGTGGACGGCAAGAATGCCTCTGATTCCGCCCTGATTATAGATGCCATGGATATTCTATATTCAGGTAATGTGGACGGCTTTTGTCTTGTAACCTCAGACTCTGACTTTACAAGGCTTGCATCAAGACTCAGAGAATCCGCTAAGGTTGTTATCGGTATGGGTGAAAGCAAGACTCCTTCAGCCTTTATCAATGCATGTAACCAGTTCAAATATATCGATATACTTTATAACAAACAAAAAGAGGCACTTGCTGCAAGACAACCAGCTCCGGAGCCGGAAAAAACCAATACTTCCAATGCAAAGCAGATATCAAAAAGAAAGACAAGGGCTTCAAGGGTAAAACAGGGTCAGGCCATTACTACCAACCTTCAAAACAAGTTCAATTCACCAATTGTTGAAGTTACTAAGCCTTCACCTCAGCCTCAGACAAAGCTATCCACCATAAGAAAGGCATTAAGATCAATCATTGAAGAAAACTCAAGTGAAGATGGTTGGATAGCATCCTCAAAGCTTGGTAACCTCATAGCCAAAAGATTCCCTGATTTTGACGTCAGAAACTATGGTTACTCCAAGCTAAATCTATTTATTGATTCACTGTCAGAGTTCGAAATGGACAGCCAGCCAAATAAGCCAGGCAGCAAGGTTCAACATATTTACTTCAGAATCCGCGAAGAAAGTGATGAACTGCCATTCTAAAGATTCCTTTTGAAGTAACACAAATAAAAGAATAACTGAATATCTACATTGATCATTTATTAATGAAAAAGAAAAGATATAAAATTTGGGTTGGCAGTATTACTGTCAACCCTTTATAAATTTCTCCCATTTGGGATATTCTCTTCTGCCTTGTTCATAGCCATCCTTATAGCTTTGTCTTAATTTTTCGATGTTCATTTCCCGGCTTGAAACCTGCATATTCTCTGGGAATACAAGATATGCCTGTCCTTGTTTTTCAAGTTCCAGAAGTTCATTTTTGATTTGGTTGTATTTTTCATACCTTGTGACCATTGCCTTATAGACATTGGGATGATCTTTGAATAGTAGCTTTAAAAGCTTTCCGTTCTTTGGTGGTGTTTTATAATAATCTCTAGGTCTTGAGAGAAGAACAAAGAACTTTATAAACCCATCCTTTTTTGCAATATCAAGGGTTATACCGCCTGCAAGGCCTCCATCATAGTAATGGAATCCCTTAAACTCAGTAACAGGCATAAAAACCGGAAGTGAAGAAGATGCCCGGACTATTTTCATTAAGTCTCCTATTGAATCTATATCTTCCCTGGAGAAATATTTCAGAATACCTGTATCTCTTTCCAATGCTCCGATTTTGAATTTTGCAGGGTTCTCTAAAAATGTGTTGAAATTATAGGGAATGGTGCCATCTTGGAGCCCTGTCTTTTCATAAATATAGTCAGAGCGGAAAAAGCCCTCACCTTTTAGAAATGAACCCCATCCACCAAATTCCTTGTCCAATACAAGATCTACGAAGGATTTTTCAGTCCTTCCAATATCCCTTGAAAGATAGTTGACAGTACAGCTTGAGCCTGCTGATACTCCAGTTACATAGTCAAAGTAAACCTGGTTCTCCAAAAGTGTGTTTATAAATCCAGAGGTATAGCTGGCTCTCATGCCACCACCCTCAATAATCAGTGCACAATCAAATACATTACTTTTTAGCATAATTATTACCTCGCAGTTGTATATCCTTGATTTTAACATATACATGTAAAGTCCACTTTCTGTCTTAATTAACTCTGACTCCAAGGAAGTGCCCTGTATCATGGATTTGACGTTATAATTTAAAAAGTCTATAATGGTTTTATTAATGGTCTTGATGGAGTAATAGTAGCTTTAGAGTCAGTTTAAGAGAGACGGTGGTTGGTGTGAACCGTTGCGACAAGAAGTGAACTCGATTCCGTAGCCGGAAACAGGAAATGGTTTCCCGTCAGCCTGCGTTATGGGCTTCGAGTGATGTATTTTATACATAACAAGAGTGGTACCACGGAAATTATCCGTCTCTTTTTCAGAGACGGTTTTTATTTTTATTATGACCTTATTTAATATTTTTAAGGAGTGAGCACATGTTAACTACCCATGAAATCGAAAAGAAATGGCAAAAATACTGGGACGACAATCAAAGCTTCCTTGCTGTCAATAACAGTGAAAAGGAGAAATACTACTATTTAATTGAATTCCCATACCCTTCAGGCTCAGGTCTTCATGTTGGCCATGTTAGAAGCTACACAGCTTTGGATACAATGGCACGTAAAAAGAGGATGATGGGTTATAACGTATTGTTCCCCATCGGCTGGGATGCCTTCGGAGCTCCGGCAGAGCAGTACGCAGTAAAAAACAAAATACATCCATCCAAGGCTGTTGAAGAGAATATCAGCACCTTTAAAAAGCAGGTCAAGGATATAGGTATTTCCTTTGACTGGAGCCGTGAGTTCTCAACCACTGATCCTGAATACTACAAATGGACCCAGTGGCAGTTCTTGAAGTTCTTTGAGCATGATATGGCTTACAAGGCAAAAAAGAATATCAACTGGTGTCCATCCTGTAAAACCGGACTTTCAAATGAGGACTCCTCAGGTGGAGTCTGCGAAAGATGCGGAACACAAGTTGTACAGAAGCAGAAGGAACAATGGATGCTCCGTATGAGTGATTATGCTGAGGATTTACTCCAGGGTCTTAAAGATACCAAGCTGATGGAGAGTATCAAGACAGCACAGTTTATCTGGATTGGTAAATGTGTAGGTGCGGACATGGATTTCCAT
>JASDTM010000113.1:0-14500 GCA_041891535.1 Clostridiaceae bacterium | reverse complement strand
GTTAATATCAATCGTCATACCCTTCATGGGTTCATTACCAAGAATAATATTCTGAGCTACAGTAAAGATATCGATCAACATAAAGTGCTGATGGATCATACCAATTCCCAGCTCAATGGCATGCGATGGATTTGAGATGTCCTCTTCCTTACCATTTACAAAAATCTTACCCTCTTCTTGTACATACATTCCGTAAAGTACATTCATAAGAGTTGTCTTACCTGCACCATTTTCACCAAGCAAAACATGGATCTCGCCTTTTCTCAAGTCGAAATCCACCTTTTCATTGGCAATGACGCCGGGGAAGATTTTTGTTATGCCTCTCATTTCTATAACATTTTCCATTTTTCACCTTTTATTAGTTAAATAGCTAGATGAGTTATCATCTAGCTATTTAAGACTTAATTATGTTTTTGTCTTACCTTACTATTTAGCGAAATCCTTAAGCTCTGCTAATGTTCCAGGAACTACTAATGTTCCACTGTTTATCTTAGTCTTGAATTCATCGACCTTAGCTAAAACAGCAGCGTTGCCCTTAAGCTCTGGATGAAGTGTTGGGGATAAACCTACAGCATTTTCCTTCAATCCCAGGCTAGTGATTCCAGGAGTGAATTTGTTGTCTATAAGTTCCTTGGATGCATCATAAACTGCTACGTCTACCATCTTCATCATTGAAACTAGGATTACGTTAGCCTTGTCAGGAAGCATAGCTGCCTGGTCTGAGTCAACGCCCATTGCAAATTTGTTCATTTCTTCAGCTGCATTGAATAAACCAATACCAACTCCGCCAGCTGCGTGGAATATTATGTCTGCGCCGTTGTTATAAAGGTCTTTTGCTAATTCCTTACCCTTATCTGAATCTGAGAAGCTACCTGCGTATCTTACCATTGTTCTGTCAACTAAAAGCTTTCCGGCTTCTTTATTAACTGACCAAACACCAGCTGCGAAACCAGCTTCAAATCTTCCTATAACGTCACCTTCGATACCGCCTATGAAACCAACCTTACCGGACTTGGTCATAGATCCTGCGATAACTCCAAGAAGGAATGAACCTTCCTGCTCTTTGAATAGAACGTTCTTAACATTCTTTGCTGCTGCAACACCGTCAATCAAAAGGAAATGCTTTTCAGGGAAGCTTTCTGCAACCTTATTGATATCTTCAGTCATTTTGAAGCCAACACCGATTGTTAAATCATGTGTGGAAGCGATGTTCTCAAGGTTCTGGAAATACTGTGAAGCCATTCTTGATTCAATGATTGTTGGAGTGATTCCAAACTCAGCACCGATCTTGTCCAAACCTGCTATAGCTGCATCATTGAATGACTTGTCGCCTCTTCCACCTTCATCTGTTGACAAACCAATTTTAACTGTTGTCTTTCCAGCTGTAGTAGTTGTAGCTGCTGCAGTTGTACCTGCTGCAGTTGTTCCTGCTGTTGTAGTTGTTGTTGCAGCAGGCTTACATCCTGCTAAAAGTGTACCCATCAGTATAACTGAAGTAAAAAGGGTAGCTAATCTGTTCTTTCTCATCTTATCCTCCTAAAAATGTGAAACGTTAACATATACTTAATTATAGCACATTCATTGTTTTTGCGTTCAAGTACACATTAAATTAACTAAATTAATAGTCTGCATAAATCGTATTTTATACGCTTCTACATACAATTTCAATCCATAATGATGGAATTTTACAATATAAACAATAGTTATTTTCTTAACTATTTGTTTAGAGTTAATTTGAATTAACATTATCCCTAAAAAAACAAAATCACTTCAACATTTTGATAAATATTGAAACACCATCAGCCTGAATACAAATTAACCCGCCATTTAAACAATCATGTTGAAAAATTAAACCAAAAAAATAAAAAGGCGAGAAATCAATCTCACCTTTATAATTCAGAATTATCTTCTGTTGTTCTGAGCCTTCTTAGCTCTTCTGCACTCAGGGCATCTTACAGGTTCGTTTTCAAAACCTTTTTCCTTGTAGAATTCCTGCTCACCAACAGTAAATACAAATTCGCTGCTGCAATCCTTACAAACGATAGTCTTATCAGTCATATTCCGATATCCTCCTTTTTCACAGTACTTAGGTATAGCTGAAAAATAGGATCTCAGGTAGACATAGTTAACTGTTTAATTTTATTCTTTCGAACAAAGTTAATCATAACAGATAGTATTTATAAAAGATACAATAATATTTAAAAAAATAAATATGTTTTCACCGATTTACAATTAATCCCAGTTTAATATCTGGGTGAAAGAATGAAGGTATATTTGACAAGTAGAATACATGTGTAAAAATCAGAAATTTATGACTAATCTTTAGACTAATAACTTGAAGGGAGTGAAAGTGAAATGAAATCGATGGAGCGATTTTCCAATGAGGAATTTAATAGAAAATTTGTGTCTTTAGTGGGTATGGACCTGGACTTTAAAAATTTTGTCTGGAGCCAGGATAAAACTAAAAAGGATACCTATTATGTACTGTCCACATGCAGCAAAGGAGTAGCCATACTTCTGACTTCATGGGACACTACCCCTAGGGGTATCAGTATACTGAGCTTTTCAGATCTTCATTACTATTCAAAAGCCCAGAATATGTTCACTGAGGAATTCACTCTGTTTTCCAAGGAAGGTTTGAAATTCAGAACAGATATCAACTATTTACTCATAGGCTTTGATAAACAAAGGGAAAATATGACTGGTTTCATTAAAACCCTTGAAGCTCAGGGTATAAAAAGAGGATATAACTTTGAAAAAAAGTAAATCTTAAAAAGCTGAAGACCAGTTTATACAAACTGCTCTTCAGCTTTCTATTTATCGATTCTCATGGATATAAAATTGGTTTTATAGGAATGCTTTTGAAAATTACAAATTACTTTTATCCAAGTCTACTTAACTACACAGTCTGTCTTGTCAAACAGGAAGAAATCTGGAACTATGCCACCCTCTTCATCTGCAATAAGTGGTCTTACATATTCTATGAATTCATCTGTAAGCTCATGTCCATTGGTCTTTATCCATTCCATTGGAATTTGTTTTTCCTTGTTTGCAATTTCAGTTACGTTCACTGGCTCATATTCAATGACATATGGGTCTGATGACACTCTTTTCATTGATACCATTACCCTATTCATTCCATCCAGTGCGTACTCAACTGCTTTTTCACCGCAGATACGTGCTTCTTCCACATCTCTGTAGGAAGTAAGATGAGATGCAGCTCTTTGAAGTAATGAGAATTCAATTACTCTTGTTTTGTATCCGAACTTTTCTTTGACAAAGTCGCCTAAGTACCTGCCAACACCTGATAATGCAGCATGACCAAAGGAGTCATATTCAGTCTTCTTAGCCTCAGTGACATATTCTCCAGATTTGAATTTAATACCCTCTGATACTGCCACAACTATTGAGGTGTGTTCCTTTGCAGCTTCTTTGATATCCTCTTCGAAGCTGTCAAAATCAAATGGAATTTCAGGTAAGTATATTAGCTGAGGAATTGGACAACAGCTTCTTCTGGCCATAATACTTGAGGCTGTCAACCAACCTGCATTTCTTCCCATGATTTCAACAACAGTTACCATTGGTCTGTCATAGACACAGGTATCTGCATAAATCTCTGCCATGGAGTTTGCAACGTATCTTGCAGCTGATGGGAATCCTGGAGTATGGTCTGTTACTACAAGATCATTGTCGATTGTTTTATGTATGCCGATACATTTTACTTCTATGCCGGACTTTTCTATAAATGCTGATAACTTATCCACTGTATCCATGGAGTCATTACCACCGATATAGAGAAAATACCCAATTTCATATTTTGTCAGTATTTCAACTATTTTCTGGTAGTTTTCATCAACTGTTTTTGACAGCTTGAATCTGCAGGAACCCAAAGCCATGGATGGCGTCCTGATGAGTTTTTCAAAGTCTTCTTCTGTACTGAAGTACTTGCCTGCATCGATTATTCTGTCCTTTAAAATTCCTTCAATTCCGTGGATGGCACCATAGATTGTTCCAACCTTTCCACTTTCCTGAGCAGCCTTGATGGCTCCTGCAAGTGAAGCATTGATGACCGCCGTGGGCCCTCCTGATTGCGCAATTAGCATGTTTTTATTCATAATCAATCACCTTTCTATTTACTGATCAGAAAATATGCTGCAGCACCCGGTCCTATGTGGACACCTACAACTCCTCCAATATGAATAACCTCATATCCAATCTTTTTTTCATCAAGAATCGGTGTTAAAGCTTCCATTGATTCAGGAGCATTAGAATTAACTAAAATTACTTTGTGCCGGGGATCAATATTTTCTTCTTCAAGTTTTGTCATTATGTATTTTAAGGCCTTTCTGGAACCTCTTTCTTTTGTAACAGGAACTATTTCGCCTTCTTTAATCTCCAAAATAGGTTTGATGCCTAAAACACCGCCTACAAATCCTGTCATTTTACTCAGTCTTCCTCCCTTTGTGAGGAATTCCAAGGTTTCAACTCCTATTAAGCTATGTATTTTATGTTTAATCTCGTCTAGCACAGCTTTGATCTCTGTATTTGATTTTCCTTCTTTTATGAGCTCTGCTGCGTGCCTTACAAGAAGCATCTGTCCTGCTGTTGCACTCAAGCTGTCTACTACTTCAACAGTCCCTTCCGGAAACTCAAGTGAAGCCAAGTGAGCAGATTGAAAAGTACCTGACAGTTTACTGGATAAATGGATTGAAATAACTTTATACCCTTCATCAACATACTTTTTATAGATATTGTAAAACATTAATGGTGGTACTTGGGAGGTTGTGGGAAAAGATGATCCATCTTTAATCCTTTGAAACAATTGATCAACCGTCATTTCTTCTCTGTCTAAATAGCTTTCATTATCAATGTTAATTGTCAGCGGAACAACATCACAATCCAGTTGTCTCGCCATTTCGGGAGTAAGGTCACATACGGAATCTGTAATGAGCTTAACTTTATTCACAATTATACCTTCCTATACTATTTCTATTTCATATCAGGAAAACTCAGGTCTTCCATCGCTTTATAACCTACAATTGCTACAGCATTTGATAGATTTAGTGATCTTTCCAAAGTTTTTATCATCGGTATTCTGATCAGGGTATCTTTCAGCCTTTCCCTAACGGAGTCTGGCAGCCCTGAGGATTCTCTGCCGAAAAGAAGAAAATCATTATCCTCAAATGTCACTTCATCAAAATAAGTTGTTCCCTTAGTTGTAACTGCATAGATTTTGGAGTTACCGTATTTTTCAATAAAGTCATTCCAACTTTCATGAACCTCTAAATTCAGTTCCTTCCAATAATCCAGCCCTGTTCTTCTGATTTGTTTATCGGATATTTCAAAACCAAGAGGTTTTATAAGATGCAGCTTTGAACCAGTCAATACGCAGGTTCTTCCAATATTTCCAGTATTTTGTGGTATCTCAGGCTCGAATAAAACTATATTGAGCACTTAATTCATCTCCAATGCTATTTTCTCAATTGCCAATGCACAGCCGTCACTGTCGTTATCTTTTGTTATATAGTATACATCTTTTTTGAGTTCATCCGGAGCATTGCCCATGGCAACTGAATACTTGACTGCATTTAGCATGCTCTGATCATTGAACTGATCCCCTACTGCCATAATCTCATCAGGGTAAATACCGAGTATTTCTCCGAGGGCTACAACTGCCTTTCCTTTATCCGCTAAAATATTTGTTATCTCCACATTTGACCTTGACGAGGAAACTACAGATATATCTGAAATAGGCGAAAATTCTGCCATGGTCTCAATTCTTTTTTCACGACCAGGGAAAAATATTATTTTATTTAAAGAGTCTCCTTTATCCAAAATAACCTTTTCTATATCATCAAAGCCCTCCATCTCAGTATAATCCAGGTTATATTTGCTTTTTATCAAACCATGGATATCTCTGTACATCTCAAACCTGGATGATATATACATTCCGTTTTTGTCATATAAATTCGGCTTGATATTAAGTCTTTTGAGTACCTTGAAACTATCCCTGACTTTGTCAAAGCCAATGGGAATATCCCTTAATATTTTACCTGATTCCTTATCTTTGATCAGAGAACCATTCATGGAAATAATTGGAGCACTTATACCTGCTGCATCAGCTATTGTTAACACAGATTGGTGTATTCTGCCCGAGGCTATTGTTACTATTATTCCCTTTTTCCTTGCCATCTCAATGGCACGAATTGTTCTGTCAGTTACTTCTCTGGAAGTATTAAGTAATGTGCCGTCTATATCGAGGCAAATCAATTTAACCATTGGTATTCCTTTATAAATTTATTTATCAAAATATTATATCAGATATTCTCTGAAAAATGCGTATACTTTATTTCTGCTTCGTCCAAGCTTCACAAAAAGCTGGTCCAATATTACAAAATTGTCCATCGAACTGGACTTAACATTTTTACCGCCAAAATGAGCTGCATTGGTGTATTCAGCGTGCATTCTGATCATTCTGGATAATTCAGTTTCATTCACCTTTTTAGATACATCCAAAAGTGTATCAGAGTCAGCTATATCCACATTGCTCTCCTTTAAAATTGTTATTAAATAATTATTAAAGGATTGTGGATTTTCACTGTAAACCATGTGCCTTACTCTTAGCATCTTAATCAAATATAAAAGAATTATCGGAATTGATAAAATCAGGAAGTAAGTCAGGTTGTTGTTTCTTCCTGCTGCTGCTTCCTCATTTGTCTCACTTAAATTACCACCTTCATCCTCCATTGCTGCTGTAGTTCTTGGTGTAGTTGAAGTATTGGAGTTTGTCGGTCTTGAGCTTGTCTGTGGGATTTCAGTTTCAGGTGTTTCCACACCACTTTGACTTCTCGGAGTGCCGGTGGCATCAATTATTGTCCAAACCCCATTTTCAGGATCTGTGAGCATTTCAGTCCATGCATGTGCATCAGAATTTCTAACTGTTGTTGAGCCGTCATCCTCTTTTTCATCGAAAACCAGGAATCCTTCTGCATATCTTGCTGGAATTCCAGCTATTCTTAGCATGATGGTCAAAGCTGAAGCATAGTAAACACAATAACCCTCCTTGACCTCAAACAGGAAATAATCAACAAAATCTTCATCAGATGGGACATCTCCAGGCTCTAAAGAATAGGTTTGATTGTCCTTTAGATATTGCCTTATGGCTGCTGCTTTGCCAGCATTGGTATTTATACCCTCAACAATTGATAAAGTAAGTTCCTTTGTCCTGTCCGTGACTGAATCTGGTACCCTTAAAAAGTCTTCGTACCCGGTAAGCTCTTTTTCAGAATTTGAGAAAGCTTTGGCTCTGATCCCTGTTTCATCAAAGTATGTAACTTTATAAGGATCTTTGACCATAATATTATCCATGAAGGTCTGATCATTTATGCTGTAATATACCCTTTGCTCCTGTTTGTTGCTTAGATTCACAGACTCTGGATATGAAGGGACAAATAAGCTCATTGAATTCACTCCCACCGGATTCACCTCATAGGAGTATTTTGAATATCCTGAATAATATTTTAATGTCTCATTTGATGCAGTGTTTTCTGTCCTGTATATATTGTCATTTCGCTCCCAAATTCTTCCCGTGTATACGTACTTCGTATTACCGCGAAGATACGTAGGTACTTTCCCGCTTAATGACAGTGCAACCTCATCATTCAGGGTTACATTGCCTCCCAACCTGGTTGAAGAGTCATTATAACCTGATTTCATCAAGCTGAAGGTGTCTAAAAATCTGGTGCCGCTTAAAAAGTCATCCTGCATCAGAAAGTCATTTGCCCTCATCCAAACCATGTCGTAGTACGGACCTTTTCTTACAAAGCTTAAGCTTAAACTGAGCACCGCTGCAATTAATGCCATGGTAACTATTTGGAACAGCCTTCCTTTGTAGTCAATTTTCGTTAAGGTGTAACCCTTCGATTTTTCATCCCTGGATGTTCCCATTTGATATGCAATAAGAAATGTCCAGAAAAGAATAAAAGGTACTAGTTTTGCTGATGGATCTATGAAATAATCTACTGCCCATAAGAAGAATATGACAGTAATATTTATTATCAAAAGATTCCAAGGAAAAATATAGGAACTTAAAAATGATACCAGAATCAAAAGTATTGATACTGTTCTTAAAAGGAATGAGAAGTCCTGATAAATCAGCTGTCTTGAAAGTGACAGCTTGTTATTAATCCCTGTTATTGCTTCTGATAGAAGCTTAATTTCAAAGCTGTAGTTTTGATACAGAATAAGGCCACCAATAATTAAAACTATAACATTTATAAGCTTTCTGTTTTTAATTAAGCCAATTATTCCTATGGATATCAATGCTGAAGGAATTGCAACTTGTAAAAAGTCCATGAGAATAACAGTTCCATCAGTGCTTCTAACTTCATAGGCTGACAGTAATAGGTTAATAACTAAGAAAGTACCGATTAATATCGAAAAAATCTCAACGAGATGCTTATTTATCCACTTCATAACCATCCCCCTTTAAATTAACCATTTTAACTCCGATATCTGTTAAATCGTCTTTGATTCTGTCCAGATTAGGTGTACATATTACTATTTCATTTTGATTATGTTTCAGCTTTGAAATCTCATCAAAGTTTTTTCTGTCGTAGTATGTGAAAAATATCAGAGTTCCTCTCTCAAGTAAATATTCATTATTTTCTGATACAAAATTTTTAATGTTAAATTTGTATTCCGCTTTGTTTAAAAGCAGATCCTCCTCCAATCTTTCATATGCTTCTTTATTGGAAATATTAAAATATTGCTTTCGTACATCATTCATAATAAAGCCATGGGGTATCCCAAGCTTCAAAATCCCCTTAGATAAGGACAGGGAATCTGTTACCAGGGCATTCTCAAAAAGCCCCTCCTGATCCATATTAAGGAGATACTCATGCATATCCAAAACAATCAAAATGTCCTTTTCCTCAGTGGTCTCACCCTTTCTTATATAGAGCTCATTCAGTTTAGCTGAAACCTTCCAATTTATCTTTCTGATATTGTCTCCAGTTCTGTACTTTCTCATTTCACGGATGACATAGGGATTTTCCTTAGAATATGTCCTGAATAGATTCCCCTCACCTAAAGTGTCATAGATCATTTTGTCAGCCCGTTTATCCAAGACATGTGGATAAACCTTAATTTTCTCAGGTGAAAGCACTTTAAGAGTTTTTGAAATATTAAGAACATCCGAAATTAAAAGCTCTATTTTACCTGTCTTGACTATTCCCCTGACTCGTGGAGTAAGGTCATAATTTACCTGGATATCGCCTCTGGCAGGTATTGAATAAACTCTTTTTTCTGACAGATCTTCGGCAGTTATTTCTATACTTGGTGCCAGCATAAAGGAATTATTTTTAATAATCAGCTTTTCAGTTACAGGATCTCCAACCTCAATTCTTCCTGAATTGTGCTTAAAATATGCTGTAATTCTACTGGAAATAAACTTCCCTTGAATTATGGCAATGACAAAAAGGACAACTGATGCTACTAGCATCCTTGTCCCTGTCACCCCGCCAAAATAGTAGAAAACTGCTGATATTAAAAGCATCCAAACAATGAATTTAAGGTCTAATTTCATAAATAATACCCTTACCTTGGGGCTCTGACAAAATTGACTATTGCCCTCACCACATCTGATTCGTCAAGGTCCCTTGCCCTGGCTACACCTGAGAGCTTAATCCTGTGAGAATATGCAAGAACTACATTTTCTTTAACATCATCAGGTATGACATAATCTCTTCCATTAAGGAGAGCACTGGCTTGAGCCAGCTTCATCAGTGACAATGAAGCCCTTGGTGAGACTCCCATTGTAATCAAGTTGGAGTTTCTGGTTTCATTGGAAAGCCTTACCACATAATCATTTATTTCATCAGTTACTTTAACATGCTTGACTGCATCAATAAGAGTCAGTACATCTTCTCTTGTCACTGCACTTTTAAGCTCCTCCAAAGGGTTCATCTCTTTGAAGTTTCTTAATATCTCCATCTCATCCTCCTTAGAAGGATAACCGATGGACATTTTCATAATAAACCTGTCTAACTGAGCTTCAGGTAAATTAAAGGTCCCTTCATATTCAATGGGATTTTGAGTAGCGAGTACAACGAATGGTTTTTCTAATTTATATGAGGTATTCCCCTCAGAAACCTGGGTTTCCTCCATGACTTCAAGAAGTGCTGCCTGGGTTTTAGGAGATGTTCTGTTAATCTCATCGGCAAGGACAATGTTTGAAAAAACCGGTCCTTTTCTGAATTCAAAGCTCATGTCCTTCTGATTATAGACTGAAATACCAGTTATATCAGATGGCAGAAGATCAGGAGTAAACTGTATCCTTGAAAATGACAAATCCATTGTTTTTGCCATGGACTTTACAAGTGTTGTCTTACCCATTCCTGGCAGGTCTTCAATCAGGATGTGTCCCTCAGTGATTATCCCTTTTATTATGTTTCTAATTTCATTATCTTTTCCAATTATGACTTTTCCCACATTCTTCTGGATTCTGTCTATTAATTCCTTCAAATAAGCCTCCTCATCTCCACCGAGATTATTTTTATGCTCTAACAAAACCAAATGGCCTGGAATTCTTTTTTTAATTATAACATTATAACCTTATTGACTAAAATCGGTTTATAACATCATACCTTGTCCATGTAAAAATATTATTAACCTATAAACCATATACAAGGTTAATTGATATAATAATCTAAGCAATAAAAATACTCTTCAGTGAGGTAGAAATGAAAACAGATTTAGTGGATATTTTAGAGGATATTATAAGCATTCCAAGTCCAACCGGGTACTACAGAGAGATAAATGAGCATGTAACAGGGCTCTTGGATGAAATGGGGATTTCATACACTCTTACAAATAAGGGTGGCATACTTGCAAAAATCCAGGGAGCGACAGAAGAAGCCATTTTATTTTCAGCCCATTGTGATACCCTAGGTGCCATGGTCAAGGAAATCAAACCTAACGGCAGAATAAAAGCTGCCATGATCGGAGGATGTCCCTGGGTGTCCCTAGATGCAGAAAACTGCAGTTTAAGAACATCTGATAACAAAAGAATCACAGGAACCTTTCAGGGAACTAAACCTTCAGTTCATATTGACGGTGGAGATGTTTCAAAAACAGAAAGAAATCAGGATACCACCGAGCTTGTATTAGATATTGAATCAACTTCAAAAAAGGAAACCGAGGACTATGGAGTAAATGTGGGAGATTTTATATTTATAGACCCTAAATTCACTCACACAGAAAATGGATTTATCAAATCAAGATATCTTGATGATAAGGCATCAGTGGCCATACTCCTTAAAGCAATGTCTGAGCTTAAAAATGAAAAACTAAAAAATACAATCTACTTCTTTATTACAAATTATGAGGAAGTTGGACATGGAGCATCTTCCGGTATACCTGCAAGCGTCAAAGAATTCATTGCCGTTGATATGGGAGCTCCCGGAAATGGTCAGGAATCCTCCGAATATGCAGTGAATATTTGCGCAAAGGATTCAACAGGTCCATTTGATCTTGGAATAAGAGAAAAACTGACAAATATAGCTAAAAAGAATGGTATTCCTTATAGAATAGACATATATAACTTCTATGGCTCAGACGCTTCCGCTGCTCAAAAGGGAGGCTATGACATCAGAACAGGACTTATTGGAGCTGGTGTTTTTGCATCACATGGATATGAGCGGACCCACAGAAAATCCATGGAAGCCACTTTGGAATTGGTTAAGAAATACGCTGTTGAAGGACTTTAATAATCGCACGAAAAAGAGGAGCCTGCCGGCTCCTCTCATTTTCTACTCATTTAACTTTTATATCGGTAACAAACAACTAAAACTTTCTCTTTCTGGTAACTTCATTGGCAGCATCATTTGCAGCTCCAAGGGCAGTTCCCAATACAAGACCTACTAAAGGATATAAGCTGATTTCATTAAATGCAATTCCAAAGAACAATCCTAAGCAGAATCCGAGTATCATGCAGATAAGTAAAGAATTAGATACATATTTACGGTTCCCATACTTGAATATTCCATTTACTTTCTTTTCCATAGTAACTCTTTACCTCCTAATATTGACTAAATTTTGATACAAAATTAACTATATCCAAACAATGTTAAAATATATCATTTTCCCTTTTGCGCCATTAAATCTTTTAAAATTTAATTTAAACTTGTTTCATCTTCCGTAGTATGTAAACATATTCTTTATCTATATTTTAACGTATTTTTGAACAAAAAAACAACTATTTACAGTCGAAATTTAATTTTTATGACTTCCGTAATATTTCAAATATATATTATAGAACCATTATTATTTGCATTTAATATCCCATTCATTCCTAACAATCGTAAATTACACTATACAAAAAAACTGAATTACTTCAGTTTTATTTTTTTATTGCATCAAATGCAACACCTACAGCAAGTCCAACAGCCATGAAAAGACCCAGGTTATCTAATGCAACTCCTAAAGCTACACCTAAACACATACCTAAGACCATTCCATATCCGGAATTTTCCTTCTTTTTTTCCTCAGAATCTGCTTTTTCCAGGTTATCCTTAACATCCTCAGAGGTATCCATTAACAGCTCATCTGATTCATTACCATCTATTCCATTCAACTTCATTTTATTATCATCCATGGTGATCCCTCCATTTCATCAAGTTATATTTAGTATATTCTAATATATTTAAATTAACTCACCTATAAGACTGTGTTAAATTCATGTAACCTTACATGTACAAATCTCTGAAACAGTCCATGAAGTGTAAAAAGTACTATAAACTCTCAACAGCATTTCAATAAAATCTTTTAATTCTGTTTAAAAGAAAAGCTGCTGTAACCATGATTTGTATCATCCAAGAGTACAGCAGCTGTTATTGATATTCAATTTTTAAAGCGGTGGCTGCAGGTTGTCTTCCTTTGCTCTTTCTTTTAATGATGCTTCTATTATCATATCCAGAAGCTTCGTATATCCAATGCCCACTGAAGCTGCAGATCTTGGGATTAGTGATGTAGCTGTCATTCCAGGCAATGTATTAATTTCCAGAACATATGGAATTCCATCTTTAACTAACATATCTACTCTTCCGTAGACCTTGCATTTTAATAGGTTGAAGGTATCCATCGCTGCCTTGTTGACCTTTTTTTGAAGCTCTTCTTCAAGCTCTACAACCTCTTCCTTTGCACCGCCCTTTGATACATCCTCGTATTTTGCTGTGTAGTCAAAGAATCCCTCTGGTGAGGTTATTAGTATTGTTGGAAGTATTTTCCCATCCAGTATTGGAACTGTAATTTCTGTGCCGGCAATAAATTCTTCAGCCATGACTTCTGAATCCACTGTCAATGCTTTTTTCACTGCATCAACTACTTCTGCTTCTGTTTTGCAGATGAAGGTCATTACTGAGGAGCCGCCTGAATTTGGCTTTATAACTATTTTCCCTTTTTCCTTGAAGAAAGGTATTACCTTGCCTTCAATATCCTCAACATTCTTTGCAGTGACCCAGTCAGCCAAGGTTACCCCACCTGATTTTAGAATCATTTTGGATAAGTCTTTGTCCATTGCGATGGCCGAGCTTTTTACATCTGAACCTGAATATGGAATTCCCATGGAATTTAGGATGCTTTGTATTTCTCCGTCTTCACCATACTTACCATGAAGGGCTAATAATGCAAAATCTATATGATCACATTTATCAAAAACATCCTTTTTACTGTTAAGTACTATTTTCTCTACTTCATACTTCTCTTTATCAACACTGGAAAACATATTCTGTCCGGTTTTTAAGGATACTTCTCTTTCAGTGGATACTCCACCCATCAATACACCTATTCTCATACAAACTCCTCTTAACCTGTATTTTGTCAAAGCTCTAAGGAATAATTTCTTATTCACGAAAGCTTAAATTATTGAAATTATTTTAGTACAGCTTTATTTTACATCTATTTGAGTACCAATATTTCTGTTTTATTACTTTTTCTTTAAACGACTTTTTTAGATTTATACTTATTACTGTTCCTTTTCAGTTACAGTAGCTTTTCTCGATATTTTAGTTTTGGATTCAGTTGTCTTTTTCGAATTTAGCTTGGTCATGTCCTTATAATACTTACAAAGATGGGTCAGTGTGCATTCTTCACACTTTGGTTTTCTGGCTATGCAAGTCCTTCTTCCATGGAATATTAAAAGGTGATGCATGGGTATCCAAAGATTTTTATCAATGGCTTTTAGAAGCGCTGCTTCAGTTTTTTCAGCATCCTTTTCATTAACAATACCTAATCGGTTGGCTACTCTGAAAACATGCGTGTCCACCGCAAAGGCAGGTATATTGAAAGCATTTGCCAATACTACACTTGCTGTTTTTCTACCTACTCCAGGCAAAGTAAGAAGCTCCTCCATGGTATCTGGAACCTCTCCTTTAAAATCATCCACCAGTTTCCTTATAAGATTATAAATATTTTTCGCTTTACTCTTATATAAGCCAATGGT
>JASDTM010000112.1:0-2293 GCA_041891535.1 Clostridiaceae bacterium | reverse complement strand
ACAATAAAAGGGTTGAAGAGTTTAGAAGAGCCCTTGAAAACTTAAATATTGAAACCACTGTGAGAAGAGAAATGGGTACGGATATTGCAGCTGCCTGCGGTCAGTTGAAAAGAAGCTTTGTATCCGGGGAAACAGAAAAGTAGAGTAAGTCATCCGAAATAGATTTTAAGGAGAGTCCCATGGCGGAGAAAATTACAGACAAAGGAAATGTCCGTGAAACCAATGAAGACTATGTTGATATAGACATTACTCCAGAATATGCTTTTTATATCGTCTGTGACGGAATTGGAGGGCATAGGGCAGGAGAAGTTGCTTCAAAGGAAGCGGTAAGCTTGATTAAAAACTATATCAGAGAATTTTACAACAGAAGTATTGCACCTCAAATACTGGAATCTGCTGTTCAAAAAGCCAACAGTGAGATTTACAGGATGTCTGAGGAAAATGATCTTTTAAATGGTATGGGAACAACAATAACCTGTGCATTGGATGTGGGCTCAGAGGTTTATATCGCACATGCAGGTGATTCTTCAGCCTACCTTATAAAGGGAAACACTATTGCAAAATTAACCAAGGATCACTCCATGGTCCAGGAAATGGTGGATAGAGGTACCTTGAGTGAAGAGGAAATGCTCCATCACCCTAAAAAGAATATTATAACAAGGTCCCTTGGAACCAGTGAGGACTTGAAGCTTGATATCATGGAGGTTGAGAGCAAACAGTTCGAATATATACTACTTTGCACAGATGGCCTTTCTGATTATGTAACAAAAGAAGAAATGCTTAATGCACATTTAAATAAAAGAAATAATAAGGAGTTTGTCACTTCCATGGTGGATCTTGCCAAGGAAAGAGGCGGCAAGGATAACATATCCCTTATTATTTTCGGAGGTAAAGAACAATGATCGGGAAAATTTTAGGCAAAAGATACCAGATAGTGGAGAAAATCGCCACTGGAGGTATGTCCACGGTTTATAAAGCATTAGATCTTAATTTAAAAAGATATGATGCTATTAAAATATTAAAAGAAGAATTTTCCCAGAATCCTGATTTTGTTGAGAAATTTCGTCAGGAAGCCAATTCAGTAGCTGGATTAAATCATCCCAATATAGTTAATATTTACAATGTTGGAAGTGAGGGAAATCTTCAGTATATTGTCATGGAATATGTCAAGGGCAAAAATCTTAAGAGTGTAATCAGGTCCAAGGGAAGACTGTTCCAGGACCAGGTTATCAATTATTCCATACAGATTGCAAAGGCTTTGGAGCAGGCTCACTCACAGGGAATCATACACAGGGATATTAAACCCCATAATATTATGATTACTGAGGATGACAGGATAAAGGTTACAGATTTTGGTATTGCAAAACATTCAGAATCCTCAACAATTACAAATTCTGGCAGAATCATAGGCTCAGTGCACTATTTTTCACCTGAACAGGCAAGGGGTCTGACTACTGACAAGAGAACTGATATCTATTCACTCGGAATTGTCATGTATGAAATGATAACAGGAAGACTCCCCTTTGACTCAGAAAGTCCCGTGACAGTAGCTTTAAAGCATATGCAAGAGCCCATAATCCCACCTAAGACAATAAATCCCCAGGTGTCAGACAAGCTTAATGCAGTGATTATGAAAGCCACTCAAAAAGACCCTATAGACAGATATCAGTCCATAGAGGATATGCTCTCTGACATAGAAAGAATCAAGGGTTCAGAAGATCTTTTATTTGCAGTTCCAACATCATCCATCGGGGATATGGAAAATACACAGGTCATGGCGCCGATAAAAGGCCAGGACATTAAGTATGCAAGGAAAACCGTCCGAAGACCAATTGATAATTTTGAATATGATGAGGATGACTACATAGAAGAAGAAAAACAGGAGAAGAAAAAGAACAGAGGACTTTTGCTCTTACTTTTAGGACTTCTGGTAGCCCTCACAGTTACCTCACTTCTTGGCTATAACTATTTAATGAATCAGGCAGAGAAAAAAAGGATTGCAGAGGAACAAGCCAAAATAATTCAGGTTCCTGTAATTAAAGGAATGACCCAGGACAGGGCAAAACTTGAACTTGCTACCAACGAGCTCAGTATGAAGGTTGTTGGTACAGAAAATTCTGATGGTCCTGGAGGGGTTGTACTTAATGTCAGTCCAGAAGAGGGAACTGAGGTTAAAAAGGGAGATACAATAAACGTTATTGTAAGTGCACTTAAAGAAAGTGTCATTGTCCCTGAGTTTACAGACAAAACACTGGATGAATATAAAGAGCTACTTGCTTCTGCGGGATTAACC
>JASDTM010000111.1:0-2304 GCA_041891535.1 Clostridiaceae bacterium | reverse complement strand
CCATCAGCAGTTGTTCTTGTTTCAACAATAAGAGCATTAAAGCACCACGGTGGAGCTAAGAAGGATGAATATGGAGTAGAAAACGTAGAATTCTTGAAGAAAGGTGTAGTTAACCTTCAGAAACAGATAGAAAACGTAAGAAAGTTCGGCTTAGAGCCAGTAGTTGCATTAAACAGATTCGCAACTGACGCAGATTCAGAGCTTGCTTTCATAGATGAATTCCTAAAGGGCATCAATGTAAGATACGCTTTGACAGAAGTATTTGCAAAGGGCGGAGAAGGCGGAGAGGCTTTGGCAAGAGAAGTTGTTGAGCTTTGTGAATCAAGAGAATCAGGCTACAACGTTCTATACGATGTAGATATGTCAATCAAGGAAAAAGTAAACAAGATTGTTACTGAAATCTACGGTGGAGATGGTGTTGACTATCTACCGGCAGCAGAAAAGGCAATCAAGGAATTAGAAGAGAACGGTCTAGATAAGATGCCTATCTGTATGGCTAAGACTCAGTACTCCTTGTCAGATAACCCTGCACTGTTAGGCAGACCTACTGGTTTCAGAGTTACTGTTAAGGAAGTAAGAGTAAGTAATGGAGCTGGCTTCATAGTTTGCTTGACTGGAGATATCATGGTTATGCCTGGTCTTCCTAAGGTTCCTGCAGCAGAAAGAATGGATATCTCAACTGACGGAGAAATAGTAGGATTATTCTAGTATAAATATTGGTGATAATTTCATAACTTGTAATGTTAATAGACTTGACAAAACAGGTACTATTGATAGAATAAGAATTGATATTGGAACCGAATAGGTTAAGAGCAGCTCAAGTAGCTGCTCTTTGATTATTGCTTATCCCTGAGGATCCTTTTTTATATTTATTTTTTGACACGTGAGGTAGAGATGATCAGGATCACAGAGGATATCTCAATAAATGGCAGGGTACTTATGGCTCCCCTTGCAGGTATAACAGACAGAGCCTTCAGACAAATAGTAAAAGACAAGGGTGCTGCATTGACCTATTCAGAAATGGTAAGTGCAAAAGCCCTTCATTATAATAACGGCAAGACTATGAAAATGTTGGATCTTGCACCAAATGAGGACCATATTGGTATACAGCTCTTTGGTGATGATCCGGATATCATGGCAGAGATTGCAGCCAGCTTCAATGATGACCCAAATGTACTTCTGGTTGATATTAACATGGGTTGCCCCGCTCCTAAGATTGTAAAAAACAATGAGGGTTCTGCTCTTATGAATGACCCTGTAAAGGCGGCAGCCATCGTTAAAAAAATCAGTGAGAAGAGCACAAAGCCCGTCACCTGTAAATTCAGAAGGGGCTTTAAGAACGGTGAAGAAACCGCTGTTGAATTTGCAAAGAGGATGGAGGATGCAGGTGCAAAGCTTGTAACCGTCCATGGCAGATTCAGAGAGCAGTTCTACTCAGGCGAAAGTGACAGAGCGGTCATTGGTAAGGTTAAAAAGGCTGTATCAATACCTGTTATTGGTAATGGAGATATATTCTCGGGTAAGGATGCAAAGGATATGTTTGAGACCACCGGCTGTGACGGCATAATGGTGGCAAGGGGAGCTTTAGGTAACCCTTGGATTTTTGAGGAAATCAATGCATATTTAGACGGAGTGGAGTACAAAAGACCTGATAACAGGCAGATTATCGCAGCAGCAATGGAGCATCTTGAAAGTGCCATGGAATATTTTGGTGAGGATGTTGCAGTAAGAGAAATGAGAAAGCACCTGGGTTGGTATTTAAAGGGAATGCCGGGGGGATCTCAGATCAGAAATGAGGTTAACATGTGCAATGACAAAAATGAGGTGAAAAAGCTCCTTTTTGAATACATGCACAAACTATAATGTTGACTAATATGAAACCCTTTCATATAATTATCGGAAATAATACACAATCACAGGAAAAGCTGTAAATAAATGTAATTGAGGGATTGTAAATGAGCGAAGTTAAAAAGAACATCATGACCTATGAGGGAGTAAAGAAGCTGGAAGAAGAGCTTGAGGTCCTCAAAACCGTCAAAAGAAAAGAAATCACTGACAAGATCAAAACTGCTTTAGGCTTTGGAGACTTGTCTGAAAATGCAGAATACACAGAAGCAAAAAATGAGCAGGCCTTCGTTGAAGGAAGGATTGTTCAACTTGAGAATCTTTTAAAGAACACAGATGTCGTGGACGAATCAGAGCTGCCTAAGGGTCTTGTATCCGTAGGTTCAAAGGTCAAGGTCCAGGACTATACCTTCAATGAGAAGGTTGAATACCACATCGTTGGTTCAGCTGAGGCAGATC
>JASDTM010000110.1:0-14833 GCA_041891535.1 Clostridiaceae bacterium | reverse complement strand
TGGCTGCTTCCAATGTCAAGGAAGATATATTGGATTTTTTATCCTATAAATGGTCAATTACGGAATCAAAGGCCAGAATACAATCCTTGTCCAAGTCTTTTTGAGACATCTTCCTTATTTTATCAAGTCCTGAGAAACTTCTTCCAGGTTCTATATAATCTGACAGGTATATAATCTTCTCCAAATCTGACATTCCCGCTCTTCCGGTTGTATGATACCTTATAGCATTAAGAACATCTTCGTCCTTGATATTGAAGGTTTCCCTTGCTTTAACTGCACCAGAAAAAGCATGGTATACCTCAGGGGATGATTTAATTATTTTAAGTTCAGGAATCTTTTCTTTTTTAAGGATCTTGTATAAATCCTCAGGGTCCTTTCCTTTGTCTATATCATGTGCAAGTGCCGCAATTGCAACACTTTTTATGAATTCATCCCTTTGAGTTTTATTTTTAAACTTCATATGTGTCAATGCAAGCTCTTCAGCGGTTTTTCTGACACCCAATACATGTTTATACCTTTTGTCATCAAGATTGTATTTAAGGTATTTCTTAAGTTCATTCAATAGTCCCAATTCTTATTCACCCTTATATAATCCGTTGTCCATGATGTATTTGAAAACTTTGGGATGAAGAAATGCCTGTGCAGGTTTCCCTTCCTTTATCCTGTTTCTGATATCTGTAGAAGATATCTCAAGCTCCAATGAATCAATAATTATTAAATTCCCGCCATTATCTTTTACCCAAGCAGCAGCTGCTTCCACCTCAGAACTTTTATACCCCGGTCTGTCAAAGCATACCAAAGTTGCAAGTTCAAGAATCCTTTGTGGTTTCTTCCATGTTTTGAAGTTTATTAAAGAATCTGCTCCGATTATAAAATAGAGCTGATCTTCTTTATATTTGACACTGAGCATCTCAAGGGTTTTATATGTGTATGAAGGCTCGTTTGATTTAACTTCCATGTCAGACACATTAATTTCCTTAAAATCACGGGAGGCTAGTTTAACCATGTTGTATCTGTGTTCTTTTGCAGTTACTCTGTTATCCTTATGGGGCGGATCACCATTGGGGATAATCAGCATTCTGTCCAGATCAAGTAATTCCTTGCATTCGGTAACCAGATACATATGGGCAATGTGGATAGGATTAAAGGTCCCACCGACTATACCGATTTTCATCTTGGCAGTTCTATGTTTCTGTTTTTAATATCTTCCGCCTGTCTATATAAGACAAATTTTCTTCCGATTACCTGGATTCCTTCAGAGCCCAGCTTTTCACAAATTTCTGCTGATGCATCTTTGGCACTTATTTCACTGTTTTCTAAAACTGAAACTTTTATCAGTTCCCTTTTGGCCAATGCATCATCTATCTGTTTTATAAATGCCTCATTTATTCCGTTCTTGCCAATCTGGTACATTGCATCAATTGAATTGGCAAGTCCTCTTAAATATGCTCTTTGTTTTGTTGTTATCATGTTCTACCTCATAAATTCAAATTCAAAATCACGGAGTCTGACTGTATCTCCGTCTTCAATACCCATCTTCATCAGATCATCAATGACACCCTTGCTCTTCAAGACCTTGTGGAAGTATCTTAAATGGTCAGGATTATTGATGTTTGTTGCATCCAGTATCCTTTCAACAAAGGAACCTGATACCACATATACACCATCTTCATCCACATTGATTTCATATGTGAATTTCTTATCCTCCGGAATATACATATCTTCCAGGGAGTATAATTCTTCCTCCTGTGGATTTTTTGATAATAACTCTGCTGCATCCTTCATTAATTCTGTCAATCCGATGTTTGCACCGGCTGAAATCAGATGAATCCTGTCATAACCCTTGGAGTTGACATAGGCTTTGAATTTTTCAAATTCCTCATCATCCTCTAAAAGATCTGCCTTGTTTGCTGCTATTATCTGTGGCCTGCCTGCGAGCTTTTCAGAATATTTTTTAAGCTCATCATTAATCTTGTCAAAATCTTCAATTGGATTTCTGCCTTCAGACCCTGCTATATCCACAACATGAATCAAAATTCTTGTTCTTTCAATGTGTCTTAAAAATTGTATTCCAAGACCGATACCTTCACTGGCACCTTCTATAATTCCAGGGATGTCTGCTATGACAAATGGATTGATACCCTTAAGATTAACCACACCCAGATTTGGTGACAGTGTTGTAAAATGGTAATCAGCTATTTTGGGCTGAGCTTCAGAGACCATTGAAAGAATGGTGCTTTTACCAACATTCGGGAATCCGATCAGACCTACATCTGCCAAAACTTTAAGCTCTAAAATTACCTGCATTTCTTCGCCGGGCATACCTGGTTCTGCAAAGTCAGGTGCCTGTCTTGTAGGTGTTGCAAACTTTGTGTTTCCTTTTCCGCCTTTGCCGCCTCTTAATACAACTACTTCTTTCCCATCCTGGTTCATGTCTGAGATAATCTTTCCGCTGTCTTTAACTTTTATTACGGTTCCCACAGGAACCCTTATAATGATATCCTTACCGTCCTTGCCGTACATCTTAGAGCCGGCTCCGCCTGCTCCGTTTTCAGCAAAGTATTTTCTTTTATATTTAAGATCGAGTAATGTGGTCATATTTCTGTCTGCTACAAAAACAATGTTACCGCCCCTTCCTCCATCTCCTCCATCAGGTCCGCCAAGGGGAACATATTTTTCCCTTCTGAAGGAAATGGCTCCGTTTCCGCCATTACCTGACTTTAATTCAACTGTTGTATAATCAATAAACATATTCATATCATTCACCTGTATTTCGTTTGTTAAATACCATTATACATTGAAAAACATGGCCATTAATCGTAATCACCATGTATTAACAACTATTTCGCATTTAACCGAATAATCACCTTTCAAAAAGTAAAGACCGGCTTTGCCTAAAGCAAGCCGGTTTTTACTTTCAATATACTACTGTGCAACTTCTGCAGTTTCTGTTTCAACTACAGGATAAACACTTGCCTTTTTCTTTGTTTTACCGAATCTTTCGAATCTGACTACTCCATCGACCTTAGCAAAGAGAGTATCATCCTTACCGATTCCAACATTGTTACCTGGATGGATTTTTGTTCCTCTTTGTCTGACAAGTATATTTCCTGCAAGTACGGTTGTTCCATCGGAAGATTTTACACCAAGTCTCTTAGACTGTGAATCTCTGCCGTTCTTTGAAGAACCGACTCCTTTTTTGTGAGCGAAAAACTGAAGGTTTAATAATAACATATCCGTTATACCTCCTCTTCCTTTAATGTAATGTTTGCTTTGTATTGTGCTTCGATCCCCAATAATCCCAATTTCAATGTTTCCATAATAACCTGACTCTTTTCTAATTCCTCTTCCGTGTATTCTGAAAGTTTGAATTCAAATCGTCCGCCATTATCATCCATTTCCATTTTCATGGGAACCTTAAGTATTTCTTCAAGTCCGTTATACGCCATCATCAGCTGTGCGGATACACCGGCACAAACGATATCGTTTGGATAATCAGCATAGCCAGCATGTCCTTTGTAGGAAAAGCCTATGATTTTCCCGGATCTTTCGAAAATTTTAACCCGGATCATACTATGCCAAGATCTGTTCTACGACAAGTTTAGTATATGGTTGTCTGTGGCCTTGTTTTCTTCTGTAATCCTTCTTAGGCTTATACTTGAAAACAATGATCTTCTTAGCTTTGTCCTGAGCAACTACTTTGCATATAACCTTAGCACCTTCAATGAATGGAGAACCTAAAGTCAATTCGCCTTCATTAGCAGATACAGCTAGTACTTCAGTAAGTTCAAGTTTTGAATCAACTTCACCTTCCAGCTTTTCAACGTAAAATACGTCTCCTTCTGCAACCTTGTACTGCTTTCCGCCTGTTTTTAAAACAGCATACATAATCGGAAACACCTCCTCATATCAGTTACTCGCCATTGAGGTGCATATAGCTTAGTTACCTCTTCTGCGCGGCCTTACCGAAATATGTTACCATATCCCGAGTGTCATGTCTACCCAAATATCTCCAAAAATCAGAATAAAACAGGTAAAATTCCACCAACACATTGTACCATAAAATAAGGTATGGAAGCTAATCCATACCTTACATCCCCGAATATTCAAATAATTGTTCTTTATCAGGTTTTTGATTTATTTTAAAGTTTACTCCTTTGAATAAACTTCTTCTTCTTTATATAGTGGGAAGTTTGAAATCAATTCTTGAGCCTTATTTCTCAATTCCTTTAAATTAGCTTCATCTGTAGGTGCCTTTGCAGCCTCATTCATGATATCTGCAATAACATCTATCTCAGCTTCTTTAAGACCTCTTTGTGTAACTGCAGTAAGACCTATTCTGACCCCTGAAGTTATCCATGGCTTTTCAGGATCAAATGGAATCATGTTTTTATTACAGGTTATACCTATTTTATCCAAAGCTTCCTGGAATACTTTACCTGTTATACCCTTTGATCTTAAATCAACTACTAATAGATGATTGTCTGTTCCACCTGAAACAATTCTGAAGCCGTACTCTGTAAGTTTTTCAGCTAAATGGGATGCATTCTTTAATATCTGAGCACTTATATTCTTGAATTCTTCAGTTTCACAATATTTAAATGACCATGCCTTTGCAGCCATTGTGGTTAAATGTATTGATCCAAGTGTTCCAGGGAAGGTAGCCTTATCCAGAAGCTTTGCAAATTCTTCCTTACAGAATACCATACCGCTTCTTCCGCTCATGAATGTCTTTGAGGTGGATGATGTACAAAAATCTGCATACGGAATCGGACTTGGAATGACACCGGCTGCAATCAAACCTGATATATGGGCCATATCCACCATGAAATATGCTCCAACTGATTTAGCTATGTTGCTGATTCTTTCATAATCTATCAGTCTTGGATAGGAGCTTCCGCCTGTAATAATGAGTTTTGGCATGAATTCCTTTGCTTTTTCTTCCAATGCATCATAATCAATAACTTCCGTTTCTGGATTAACACCATAAAAATCAAAGTTGTAGAATTTAGATAACCAGTTCACCGGTGAACCATGGGTCAGATGTCCACCCTGGTCAAGCCTCATTGAGAGGATTTTATCCCCTGGGCTTAGTATTGCTGAGTACACTGTATAGTTTGCTGTTGATCCTGAATATGCCTGGATATTTACATGATCTGCTCCAAATACTTTTTTAGCTCTTTCATTTGCAAGTTTTTCCACTTCATCAGCCACATGGGAGCCTGCCTGATATCTTGCTCCAGGATAACCCTCCAGAGTTTTATTGATAAAAATGCTGCCTGACAGTTCCATTACTGGAACTGGTGCTGTGCTCTCCGAGGCAATCATTTCAATATTGTGAATCTGCCTGTCTAATTCCTTGTCTACGAGTAATGCTAATTCCGGGTCTGTTTTACGGGTCTGTTTTAACATAATAAGCCTCCTGGATAAATCCAAAATCATTTTGTACTTCTTACACAATAAATTCTTCTATCTAATTCTATATTAAGATTGAATAAACTTTCAAATGAATTTTTAACAATATTTTTCAAAATTGAACAATAAAGTATTCTATATATTAATTTCATGACATTGTCAAAAATATGAATAATGCTTTAATTACCCCGATTATTCACTTTACCGTCTTTAAAATGGATATAATGGAGATGGTGGTAAAAACCTAAATAATATCAAGGAGATGTATATAAAATGGGATTTAAAGATATTTCCGTAGGAATAATCGGGGATAAAGATTTTAGTTTTAAAGACTCCGATGCAAAGGCTTATTTAATAGTCAACACAGCCAGTCTTTGAGGCTTTACTCCCCAGTTAGGAGAACTGGAAGAATTAAGCAATAAATATAAGGACATGGGACTTAAAGTAATAGGTTTCCCCTGCAACCAGTTTGGTGGACAGGATCCTTGGGATAACTTAAAAATAAGAGAATTTGCAGTTAACAACTATGATGTTACATTCCCAATGGCATTAAAATGCGATGTCAACGGAGATGATGCAAACGAAGTATATAAGCACATCAAGTCCTTTGGTAATGAATTCAGTGAGGATATCCAGTGGAATTTCACAAAATTCCTTTTAGATTCAAACGGAACTCCAATCAAAAGATTTGAAGGCGATGTCAAACCAATGGATATAGGACCGGATGTTGAAGCCCTGCTAAATAAATAATTCAAAAAATCATAATGTAAAATCCCTGACACACAATTGAACTTTGTATTGTCAGGGATTCATTCATTTATTTGAATTGTGAGAAAACAGCATCTTTCAAGCCATTTATGACATTTGAAATAACATTCTTCTCATCATCGTTGATGCCATTGACACTGTCAGTGAAAGCTATTACCTTGGCAATAAGGTTGTCTTCCTTGGCCTTGGAAGGACTTTCTATAATCTCATAGGCAAGGGTTAAAAATACCTTCAAGCTTTCCTTGTCGAGTTTTAATAAAAGCTCCTCAGACATGCCTGCAAAGGCCTTACCGGCATATGACAATTCCTTTAGAACTTCAAAGTCATCATCTTTGACAACCCAGGAATATGGGTCGTGTTGAAGCATGGCTAAGGCACTGCTCTTGATTACAGTTTCAGGTTCTGCATGTTCCAATAATATTCCAACTATTGAAGATTGAGGAATATAGGTCATTATCTTATCTTTTTCATCCAATACTTTCCCGCTTATACCAGTTTCTTCACGGAATCCGGGACCATCAAAGCTGTAAATGAAATTAATTCTGTCCTTGAAAATTGCATCTGATAAAACACCAGCATAAATGGCAATATTTCCACCCTTGGAATGACCACCTATTTTAATATTCTTTCTGAAGGATGGTGCGTATTCATTGATATACTTGACACCCTCAACCTGGCTTGGGATTCTGTCCTTAAATGAAAGCTCCAAGGATTCTTTCCATCCAAGATAAGTTGAGTCAGTTCCTCTGAAAGCAATAAATGTTTCTTCATCTCCATAATGAAATGCCATTCCACCGAACTGGCAAACAAGATCAGAATCCTTCCTTTCTCTATAAGAGCTTACTAAAACATCCTTATATCGGATAGACTTTAATAATTCCTTCATCATCCTGATATTTGAGATATTGACTATGAAGTATGCTTCAGATGGTCTATCCTTTTTAAGCAGGTTCTCAATGACTTCATAGAATGGATATTCAATAAGATCATCACTTACAATATCTTTCAGCGGCAGATTTACAAACTGTGAGAAAATCAGAGCATCTATCGTATTGAATCCCTTATCCTCAAATGTCATATCCTTGGTCTCTATGACGTAATCAATCATATTGCCCATTTTGCTTCACTTCCTTTACCCTATATTTCCAATGGTTTGTTTAACTTCAACAGTATCAACCCTATAACTGAATTCAACCCCTAATCTTATTTGCTCATATTTTTCAATCAGTATTTTATGAATGAATTTCTCGACAGGTTCTCTGTATATTGGATTGAAAATAATATTTAAATTAAGATTCAAAGCTCCATTTTCAAGCAGCTTATCTATCCTTTGTTCAACCAGTTTTAATAGATAATAGTCAAATAATGGTAATCTGTCTGAATACCCGGTTCTAAATATTACGGAACTTAAGCTTTTACCTACACGACGCCTTGCTATCTGTATCAGCCCCAACTCAGTAGGATCATAAACCGTGGATTTTACAATGTCGTCCTTCAATTCTAATTCAAGAACCTCTTTGATTTTCTTGAACTCATCATCATCATTCATTGATACAAAATCACAAATTATTATTCCTGCAAGATTTCTTAGTTTAATCTGTCGACCAATTTCCCTTGCAGCAGCAATATTGACTTCAAGAATATTGTTCATACCCTTTGTATTGGAACCAGTATTAACATCAATTGAAACAAGAGCTTCAGTTTCTTCAATGATAATATTACCTCCACCGGATAAAGTGACCTTCTTATTTCTAAGTTTATCAATTTTTAATTCCAATCCAAATTTGTTGAATAAATCTTGTTCATTTGAATAAAACACATGGATTTTGGGATATTTCTCAGTGATAAGATCCTTGTAAAAAATATCGTTGGTATGTACCATTTGAAGTTTTTGACCATATTTAGCAATTAAATTCTTAAGTTCATCCGTGGATTTGTGTATTACACCTGGTTCAGTTCTATTTTTCGCATCTGAAAGAATCTTGTCAAAATCTTCTTCAATCGCTTTAACCTTGGTCAAAAGCTGCTTTTCATCAAGCTCCAAGGCAGCTGACCTAATAGTCAGCTTATTTTTAAATTCAATTTTAAGTTCTTTGAATTTCTCAGAAAAGAGACTCTTTTTAAGATTCTTTGAAAAGAATATTCCCCTTCCTTCTTCAGCCACGAGATATGAATCTGTAAGTGAAATTCTGTCAGTTACTTTAGCTCCCTTTTTCCCTGCTTCTTCCCTTAAAACTTCTACAGTAATCCTGTCTCCGATTTTATAAGTGTTTAATCCGTCTTTCTTGGATATAAACATATAAGCATTCTTTCCAGTGCCAATATCTATATAAACTGATTTATCCTGGTAATTGACATTTTTGATTATTCCTCGATATATGTCGCCGGAGTATGGTTTGTCAGACCCCTCTTTTACAATGAAGTGCTCTGGCTCACCATCTTTGGTAACTATTATTCTTAAAATTCCGTCTGCTTCAATGAACATTTCCACTAGACTAGAATCAACTGGATTATTGTTTTGTAGTTTTGCAGTCTCGTCCACTTACTTACTCTCCATACTTATTGTTCAGAACTATACCTTTTATTTGCATATTCTTCAATTGAAATCAGTTTTCCCTCATATTCAGTAAACATCTCAATTCTTTCAATACCGATGAATTTTTCAGAATCCAACCCACTTGTATTTTGATCTATATACTCTAAAACATGATTCAAACTTAAGTGATCCAAAGATCCCGCCTTTGTCATCAATGTGAGTTCTGCCATACCGTTTTTATACTCCAAGCTGTTTTCAAGGATTAAAGGTCTTAAATCCTTTACGGATTCAACCCCTTTTTTACTTTTTACCTTGATTTCCATTGGGTTTTCACAACTGACTAAATTTGATATCTCCTGGAACAGTTTTTCATTACTTGGAATAAAAATCTTGGATCTTACACTGCTTAGCAATGCCATGGGTGTTTTCATGTCATCCGGTACTTTTTTTACTGTCAGATATCTTACCCCCGGTGGTGTAACTTCGTTTAATTTGTTTAACAATTCTTCATCAGTTAATTCAGTTTTAAAACCACAGGTCATATATTCACCAATAGATTTGGATCCAACTGGAAGTGGTTGTGCTATGGACATCAGCATATGGGGGTTATATCCCTTGGAATACTCAATATCTATTCCAGCCCTTGTTATGGTCCTTTGAATAGCCTTAAGCAGATCAAGGTGACCTACAAATTTAATAACGTCATCCTTAGTATATTTAATTAAATACAACGCCATTGAAACATGCCTCCCTGCCGTAAACATCCATTATGCCGCAATCAAGGCACCCTTCTCTGCAATCCCTTGTAATATCAGCTGTTTTTGCTTTTTCATTTTCTTCAATCAGATATTCCTTTCTGACTCCAATGTCTATGAAATCCCAAGGTAATATTTCATCGTACTCGCGCTGACGGTATGCATAGAAATTCGGATCAATACCAGTTTCTTCCATTGCCTTTACCCATGCAGGATAATTGAAATACTCTGTCCAACCGTCCATCTTAGCTCCATTTTTAAATGCAGCCAAAATAAGATCCGCTACCCTTCTGTCTCCCCTTGAAACAATTGCTTCTAAAAGAGACAAATCTGATTCATGCCATGAAAATTCAATGGACCTGTTTTTAAGTGTATGTTTAATCTCATATACCTTTTCGAGGATATTCTCGGTTTTATCCTGTGGTACCCACTGGAATGGTGTAAAAGGCTTAGGAATGAAAATACTTGTGGATAAATTTATCTTAAGATTCTTATTCCTGTTCTCCTTCGGAACCTTGAAATACTCCTTTGAAATCCTCTCAGCCAAAAGTGCTATTCCTTGTGCGTCTTCAATTGTTTCATAGGGAAGTCCAATCATTGTGTAAAGCTTTATGGTAGACCAACCCAGTTCAAAGGCATGTCTTGTGGCAGTAAGAATATCTTCCTCAGTAACGTTTTTATTAATAATGTCCCTCATTCTTTGAGTACCTGCTTCAGGAGCAAAGGTAAGACCTGTTTTTCTGATCTTTTGAATTTCGTTGATCAATACAACAGAAAAAGCGTCCACTCTGATTGAAGGCAGCGATATTGATACTTTCTGGTCAGCATACTTTTTAACTAAATTTTCAACTAACATTTGAATATTTGAATGATCACAGGTTGATAGAGAAGTCAGTGAAATCTCTTCATATCCAGTTTCTTTCATAATAATATCAGTGAGTTCCATTATCTTGTCTGTGGTTTTTTCTCTTACCGGCCTATATATCATACCTGCCATGCAGAATCTGCAGCCCCTTGTACAACCTCTGAATGTTTCCATCATGATTCTGTCATGGGTTGGCTCACAAAAAGGCACAATTAAATCTGTTGGATATGGTACTTCATCCAGTACAGGAACAAGTCTTTTAACAACTTTAACAGGAGCTTTATCGGTCTTTCTGACCATTTCCTTAATGGTTCCATCTTCTTTATAAGTTACATCGTATAAGGATGGTACATAGATTCCTTCTATTCCTGCCACATCTTCTAAAAATGCTTTTCTGTCGAATCCTTTTTTCTTATGCTCAGCATAGAGAGATAATACATCGTCCATCATATACTCGCCTTCACCTATTTCAAAGAAATCAATAAATCTATGAAGAGGTTCTGGATTTACAGCACAAGGTCCGCCTGCCATGACAATGGGATCATCATTTGTTCTTTGCTCCGAGTCCAAGGGTATTCCAGATAAATCCAATATATTTAAGAGGTTTGTATAGCTCATTTCATAAAGAAGAGCAAAACCTAATATATCAAACTCTTTGACAGGGGTACCAGTCTCAATTGAGGTTAAGGTTATTTCATTTTCCCTCATGAGTTTTTCCATATCAGGATATGGGTTATAAACCCTTTCACAATACGTATCAGGGCGTAAATTCATTGTATTATAGAGGATCCTTGAGCCTAAATGACTCATTCCTACTTCATAAACATCCGGAAATGCATGGACAAACCTAATATCCACCTCTCCTGGATCCTTTACCTTCATGTTATATTCGCCACCAGTATACCTGGAGGGCTTATCTACTCTGAATAATATGTCATCAGTAATTCTGTTCATCTTTTGCTCCTATGTACCCTACCCGTCTGTTTTTCTCCATCTGACAACACTAATCAGTTGTCAGGCAGTTTCATATTAACATATCATACAGTTATTCAAAATATTCAATTGAATCCCAGGTATTTTCCCTTAATTTATTTTTATATACAGCCAAGTAAATACCCGCTATTGTCATATCTTCATGATTTCTGAGGTTGTATACTCAAGATCTCCTGGATCCGCTATTCCTTTTAGTGACTCAATTGCTTTTTGTTTGAATTCAACATATTTAACTTCATCTCCTAAAAGCTTGTATGCATTTGCAAGACACTCATAGGCAAATGACAAATCAAAATCAGCTATTCCACTTCTGACACATATATCGTGACATGCATTGGCATGGACTAATGCCCTGTCCCCGATTCCAAGATTATAATATACCTTTGATATCAGCCATTCTCCCCTTTCACGTTCTAAATCACCACCAACCAAACCCCATAGGTATCTTGAAGTATGTGCACAATGTATCATTTCAATGTCGTTGTAACTATCCCTGTCTTTCATTTCCAGATAGTCCCATGTTTTGTTGAAGCAGTCGATGGCTTGCTGTCTTATAAATTCAATTTTTTCAGAATCAATTATCTTCTCCATTTTCCCTTAATAAATCCTCTCTAATAAATATTTTAACTCTACCCTAACCAAACCTTAAAATAGTCTCAGGCTCACTACTAAACCTGAGACTATTCATTATTATATTTTATCCGAAATTTATTATTTTAGAATAATTTATCTATGCATTAAGTATGTTCATGAATTCTTCTCCGGTAATTGACTCTTTTTCATATAAATATTTTGAGAGTTCATCCAGCTTAGCCTTGTTCTCTTTAAGAATTTCAAATGCCTTATTTTGCTGCTTCTTAACTAAGGCTATAACCTGTCTGTCAATCTCTGCCTGGGTTTCAGGTGAACATGCAAGTGATGTATCTCCACCAAGATATTGATTTGTAACTGTCTCCATTGCAACCATACCAAAATCATCACTCATTCCATATCGTGCAATCATAGCCCTTGCAAGCTTTGTAGCATTCTCAATGTCATTGGATGCTCCTGTGGTAATTGATCCGAAGACAAGCTCTTCAGCAGCCCTTCCACCTGCATAGGTAGCTATTTTGTTCTCAATTTCTTCTTTGGACATCAAGTATTTATTACCTTCATCCACCTGCATTGTATAGCCTAAAGCTCCAGAGGTACGCGGAATAATAGTTATCTTTTGAACTGGTGCTGAATTTGACTGCTTTGCAGCAACTACTGCGTGCCCTATATCATGGTAGGCAACAATTTTCTTTTCTTCATCAGTCAGTATTGCATTCTTCTTCTGATACCCTGCAATAACCACTTCAATACTTTCTTCAAGATCTGCTTCTGTTACAAACTTTCTGTTTGTTCTAACAGCCCTTAATGCAGCCTCATTTACAATATTTGCAAGCTCTGCTCCAGAGGCTCCCGATGCCATTCTTGCTACTTTGTTAAAATCTATGTCTTCTGATGCATTGACTTTTTTCGCATGGACTTTAAGAATTTCTTCTCTTCCCTTTAAGTCTGGAAGATCAACAGGTACTCTTCTGTCGAATCTGCCCGGTCTTGTTAAAGCCGGATCCAAAGACTCAGGTCTGTTTGTGGCTGCCAGTATAATAACTCCAGTATTACCTTCAAATCCATCCATTTCAGTCAAGAGCTGGTTTAATGTCTGTTCTCTTTCATCATTGCCACCGAAGTTTCCATCTCTTTTCTTTCCTATTGCGTCTATCTCATCAATAAACACTATACATGGAGCTTTCTCCTTCGCTTGTTTGAACAAATCCCTTACTTTGGAAGCTCCCATACCTACAAACATTTCAACAAACTCAGATCCAGATATTGAAAAGAATGGTACATTTGCCTCACCTGCAACTGCTTTGGCAAGCATTGTTTTACCGGTTCCAGGAGGTCCTACAAGAAGGAGTCCTTTAGGCATCGAAGCACCAATATCCTTATACTTTTCAGGATTATGTAGATAGTCAACAATCTCAAGCAGGTTTTCTTTTGCCTCATCCTCACCTGCCACGTCACTGAATTTAATACCTTCAGAGGATTTGACATATACCTTGGCATTGGACTTACCCATTCCAAACATCATGGAATTGCCTCCGCCACCGGCCTTGTCCATCATTTTCTTCGACAGCATACTGCCCAGGCTTGCAAATATTATCAAAGGAAGAACCCAGCTTAGAATAATACTTAAAAATGGTGAAGTCTGCTGTGTTATGGCTTTAGTGAAGGTTGCACCGGATGTGTGGAGTCTACTTACCAGCATAGGGTCATTCATAAGACCTGTCTTATATACTTTTGTATTTTCTTTATCCGTGAACAATATTCTGTTTTCTTCAATTTCGACTTTGCCTATTTGTTTTTCTTCAGTCATAGTCATAAACACACTGTAGTCTACTTCTTTGATGCTTCTTTCAGTGAGCCATGGTAAAGCAATAAAGTTGAATATCATAACTATGATAACAACTATTGAGTAGTAGTAGATCAAGGGTTTACTTGGTGGTTTTACTTCATTCATTTATATTTCTCCTGTTTCATTTTGATTTTCTTTTTCTTTGTCTAAACTAATTGCATATAATGATGCGAGCAGTGCATGTCTCATTGCCTCTGTCGCAAAATCAATGGCATACTCTGCATATAATGCTGCTGTATCCTCTGATTGATCCTTGTCCCTTTTGTAGATGCTGAATGTTTTATTGATGTACTCCATTTGAATTTGAGATAATTCTGAAACTGATTTTGATCTGCTTTCTTTAATCCTGGATTCCAGCATCGCTTCATTTTCAGATATTTCATCCACAATTGAGCTCATTGCATTATCAATCATTTTTTTGTCCATGTTCTGACTAATTTCAATCCGTGTATATAATTTTTCGTAGTGCTCTTCCAATTCAACCAACTTGGCTTCAAACATTCCATGTCTTTCTCCCATTGGTATACCTCCTTTTGCCACTACTTAATTTTAAACATAATTACATACACAGCACCATTATCAATGTTTCTCAAATGTCCTTACAAAAAGACCATTGTGTAAAAAACACAATGGCCTGACAATTACTATTCTTTTCTTCTTATATATTTTTCTGCTTTTTAAAATCCGATTAATCCTAATAACCCCACAAAAGGACTAGTTATGCTGATTATTGCAATTCTCCCGGCTTTACCATCTGACCTGTCACCAATAAATAAATTTGATGTGCTATTAAATCATAATCAACAGGCTTTTGCTTATATGCTATATCTAAAAGTATCCCAACCATGGCAAATGTAAAGAAATTTAAGGTCATATCCAAATCCGATCTTTTCATATCCATGAACAAGGATTTTCTCTCCACCATATTAACCATATATGTATTTATAGTTGAGATTAAAAGTCTCAGAGTTTCGTCTCTTCTTTGCGAATTTAAAAGCTTCATAATGATATTGCTGTTGTTCTCTACTGGAGTAATCAGTAACCTGACAGCTTCTTCAACT
>JASDTM010000109.1:0-15082 GCA_041891535.1 Clostridiaceae bacterium | reverse complement strand
TTCTATATATTATCAATTCACCCTTTCACTGTCAAGCTGTTTTTTTGAACATTTTAATCAGTATTTTTATCTTCTTTTTTAAGGATGAAACAGCGTATAAAATCGCTGTGCACATTATTATATCTAGTTTTAGCCCCTTCTGTCCATCATTTGGAGGGTCTTGTCTGGGCTAAAATATGGCACTCTTGATCTTCATGTTTATATTTATATCTGAGCCAGTACCATATGTTATTTCTGATTTTTGTGTCTTAACGTGAAAAAAGAGGCTCTTATCAAGCCTCTTTCCATGGTTAATTTATCTTTTGTTACACTGTCTTCCTATATTAAGGAGAAACAGTGGTTTAATGTGTGTCTATTTTGCAAGTAAAGCTTCTACTATAGGCTTAACTTTTTCAAGATCTTCTTCTCTTGGATTCCAGTTTACTCTAAGTTCTGGTTCAACAACCTCAAAGCCTGCTTCAGTCATCAGGTTTCTAAGAACCTTTGTGCTTTCTCCACTCCAGCCATAGCATCCGAAAACTGCTGCCTTCTTATTTTTGAACTTAAGTTCCTTAGCAAAATGTATCCATCCGCCGACTGAAGATAGAATGTCTGATCCAACTGTAGGTGAACCAATTGCTATTGCCTTTGATTTGAATACCTGGGTCATGATGTCATTCTTATCAGTCTGGGAGATATTGAATATCTTAACCTTTGTTGAAGGTGATGCTTCGCTTAATTCTGCTGCCAGTCTGTGAGCAATCTTCTTTGTTCCATCCCACATTGTGTCATAGACAACTGTGATCTGGTCTTCCTGGTAGTTTTCTGCCCAAGCTGCATACTTCTGGATTATCTGCAGAGGATTGTCTCTCCAGATGACACCATGGCTTGTTGCTATGATATCTATAGGAAGGTTTAATGCAACTACTTCTTCAATCTTCTTTTTAACAAGCATTGAGAATGGGTTTAGGATATTTGCATAGTACTTCATTGCTTCTTCTTCAAGTAAGCACTGGTCAGCTTTGTCATTGAATAGCTCTTCAACTGCAAAGTGCTGTCCGAAGGCATCGTTTGAGAACAGAATATTGTCCCCTGTCATATAGGTTGCCATTGAATCTGGCCAATGTAGCATTCTCATTTCTACGAATACAAGTGATTTTCCATTACCGATATCAAGTGTATCTCCGGTTTTAACTACATTGAAGTTCCATTCCGGATGATGGTACTGACCCACAAGTGATTTAACAGCATTGGCTGTACAGTAGATTGGAGTATTTGGAATTTTCTCCATAAGTGCCGGAAGAGCACCTGAATGGTCAACCTCTCCGTGGTTTGCAATGATATAGTCAATCTTGTTAAGATCTATTTCTTTTTCAAGATTCTCTATAAACTCCTTAGCGTGCGGCATCCAAACAGTGTCAATCAAAACTGTCTTCTCTTCTTGAATAAGATAAGAATTCTGGCTTGAACCGTTATTGACTGAATAGTCGTCTCCGTGGAACTTGTTTAACTCCCAGTCGATCTTACCAACCCAATAAACATTGTTCTTAATCTGTTTCTTCATTAAACTTAACCCCTTTTGAAAATATTTTTAAATAAGCTCAAATCTTTGCCGAAATTTAACTACTGAATGACTTCTTACTTCGATATATCAAAATATATCCGCTGAACTTAATTATAGCCTATCTATACTATTTATAATATCCATTTCCAGGGAACTTTTATTTGACCTAAGTCAAAATTTTGTTATTTATCTAAAACTTTATAAGGATCATAGGATTCATCTCCGAAAACTATGCCAACTGATTTTGCTGCTGCAACCATTTCACCGTCTGGATCAACATTCTTTGTAACCTGTCCGATGACATTTTCAAGTGAATCATAGGACATTTTGGTTCCTTTTAAAGTAACCCTATTGCCGAATAATCCTTTCTCTGCCAGTTCAACTGCTGCTATTCCATATCTTGTTGACAGGATTCTGTCTGAGGATGATGGTGAGCCACCTCTTTGCAAGTGACCAAGAATTGTAGCCCTTGATTCATTGCCGCAAAGTCTGTGAAGATCATCTGCAACCTTAGCTCCGATACCACCAAGCCTTATTGGATCCGGTGAATCTGCAACTATTGACTGAACTACCATTTCTCCATCCTTTGGTTTGGCACCTTCGGCTACAACAATAACTGAGAAGTTCTTTCCAAGCTCTTTTCTTCTCATTATCTTTTCAACTATATAGTCTATGTTGTATGGGATCTCCGGTATCAGTATTGCATCAGCTCCGCCGGCAATACCTGCATGTAGAGCTATCCAACCAGCGTATCTTCCCATAACTTCAAGTACCATTATTCTGTGATGTGAGGATGCAGTGGTATGGAGTCTGTCCAGTGCTTCTGTTGCAACATCAACTGCAGTTGAGAATCCGAATGTAGTATCAGTTGATGCCAGGTCGTTGTCTATTGTCTTTGGTATGGCAATAACCTTGACTCCTTTTCTAGCAAAGTCCCTTGCAGAAGTTAAAGTACCGTCTCCACCAACTACGAATAAAACATCTACACCTGCATTCTTAAGGTTTTTAACACCTACATCTGATACGTCTTTAATTACTGTCTCTCCATTTTCGACAACCTGGTATTTAAACAGATTGTCCTTGTTTGAAGAGTAAAGTATGGTTCCGCCTTCCTGCAGAATACCTGAGGTGTTATATAGTGTAAGATCTACAAAGTCTGCATTATATAGACCATTGTATCCGTTTCTAATACCTATAACCTCCCAGTGGTTTTCCATAATTGCTTTTCTTGTAACTGCTCTTATGACTGCATTTAATCCTGGGCAGTCCCCTCCGCCTGTCATAATAGCTATTCTTTTGATATCACTCATTTATATTCCTCCAAAGGATCCAACAGTTTTCCTGTCAGTTTATTTCAAAATTCATGAAGCCTTTCCAAAAGACCTCAACATTTTAATTATACCATGCCATGGATTTTTTCATTTTTTGGTAAATGATTCCAAGTTGTTATCAATTTATAAACTTCACTTCTAATTTTACTTTAGTAGATTCTAATACTAAGTGAGATGTAAATTACGCTTCACCTCTTTCCTTTTTTCAATAGCTTCTTATCCCTCCCCTTACTTATATCCATTCCTGATTATTTATAAAATCAATTATTTCAAACACCAAAATCAGTATTAATCAACTTCCTGTGAATTTTGTTAATTAAAGTTGGTTTTACTCACAGCCTTCCAAGCTATAGAATTAAATAGATACCATGTTTTTAGATGGAAGCTTATCTATACTGCGATGAATGCGGTATACACGAAAAAAGGAGAACAGTTAAATAATGAAAAAGAACACAGATGTTTTAATCATAGGGTTTGGCAAGGCAGGCAAGACACTTGCCGGGAAGCTTGCAGCCCATGGACGCAAAGTGATCATAGTTGAGGAGGATGCCACCCGCTATGGCGGAACCTGTATAAATGTGGCTTGCCTGCCTACAAAGTTCCTTGTTAATTCTGCAGAGGACCTAAGTAATGCAAAGGAACTGGGACTAAAACTAACTCAAGAAGAAACAGCTAATCACTATAAAAAAATAGTCCAGGATAAGAAGGTACTGATAGGCAAGCTTCGTAATGCCAACTACAATATGCTCGCAAAACTAGATACAGTTGAGGTTATAACCGGTAAGGCAACCTTTAAGTCAAATGAGCTGGTTGAGATAAAAACCGCAGATGACACACATGAGGTCACAGCAGACCACATCATAATAAATACAGGATCTTCAGCAGTTATCCCAGAAGTCAAAGGTCTGGAATTAGGAGACAGAATATATGACAATGTCACCTACATGGATGAGGAAAGATTCATCCCAAGACTTGCAATACTTGGTGCAGGCTATATCGGCCTTGAATTTTCAGATATGGCTTTAAAGTTTGGCAGTCAGGTTACTTTAATTCATAACTCAAACCGCTTCCTGACAAGGGAGGATGCTGATGACAGGGATGCTCTTAAAGCTCACCTGGAGCAAAACGGAGCCAATCTTCTACTTAACACCAAGCTCCTTGAGGTTAAACATAATGAGAACAGTCTGACGCTTGCACTCCAAGACAGTGAAGGCAAGCTCTTCGATATAGAAGTAGACGGCCTTCTCGTAGCCACAGGACGCAGAGCTAACACAGCCGGTCTTGGACTTGAGAATACCACACTAGAAGTAAATAAGGACGGTTCAATCCAGGTTGATGAGAACTTAAAGACTAATGTCAAAAATATCTGGGCTGCAGGCGATGTTAAAGGCGGTCTTCAGTTCACCTATATTTCTCTTGATGATTCAAGGATAATTCTTCCTCAGCTATCAGGAAAGATATCCAGTCATGGATTAAACTCAAGAGGTGCTGTACCATACACAGTTTTCTTAGCACCCCCTTATTCAAGGGTAGGCTTAAATGAAACTGAGGCAGAAAGAATAGGAATCCCCTACCAGGTTTACAACATGCCTGTAAGTGAAATACCAAAGGCCAAGATAACCAAAGCAACAGAGGGGCACTGGAAGATACTTTTATCAGAATCCGGTACAGTTTTAGGTGCCACATTATTCGGAGCAGAGTCCCAGGAGCTTATCAATATCCTGACCTTTGCTGTAAATGATGAATGGCATTACACCAAGCTTTCTGACCAGATTTACAATCATCCGACCATGGTTGAAGGCTTCAACATGATTTTCACTCCACAATGGAAGGTAAAGTAGCTAAATATTCAAGCAATAAACCACAAATTGCAGGAGGCTGATCCTGCAATTTGTGATTTAATTTTTAAAAGTAATATTTTCAGTTTTGAGTACTTTATTACCAATTCAGCCGGCTATTTATCTACAACTGGTACCCACATCTCACCCTTGAAGGTTCCATTTGCTTCGTTTAATACTACCACAGTATTAGGTCCACCTGCATATACCTTATCCGGAATGCTGTATAGAACCTGACCGAAGGTTTGTGCAGTAAGTGCTTTGCTTAATTCATCCATGCTTTTGCCTTCACCTTCTACTACAACATAGCTTCCTTTTGGAAAACTGATGACCCTTGTTGCATCTGCAACATTCTTTTCTGTCTCAACACCTATATAGTGCATCATCTTATTGTCATAAGCCTCATTGACTAAGAAAATTTCCTCATTTTCTGCAACTGACTTCAGCTTATTAACTGTTCCATCTTCAAAAACTTTTTTAAGAAAATCTTCCTTCTCCTTGTTTATACCATCCTGATCCATGTAGTTGCTTTTAAGCTCTACACCATATCCCAATACCTTGAATCCATTCTTTTCTTCAATTTTATATCCGTTAATTTTTAAAGCCTCCTGTTTTGATTTACTTTGTATTTATTCTTTCTTCTTGTCTTTATGATAAAATAAAACAGTGTCAAATATTGACACCATAAAAGGAGCTTTTTATGAATAAATCTGAAAGAATAAATACAATGATGCGGTTTATAAATAACAGAGCCAGGTTTTCAATTTCTGAACTCATGGAGGAGTTTGACATATCCAAATCCACTGCTTTGAGGGATATCAGAGAAATAGAAAGAACAGGACTGCCGCTTACCTCGGAGGTTGGTAGAGACGGTGGCTATTCTGTTCTTAAAAACAGTGTCCTGCCTCCAGTCAGATTTACCAATGATGAAATAAAGGCACTATTCATCGCTCTTTTATCTGCTAAGAATCAACAGCTGCCATACTTGAGAAGCCGCCAGTCTCTTACTGAAAAGCTCATAGGTTTATTATCTGATACACAGAAGGATGATCTCATACTTTTAGGAAGGCTACTGTTATTTAAAGGTTCTGTCCCCATCAACCCGGATATATTGGAGCTAAATGACATACCTCATCCAATGATAGATGAGCTGATTCTAAACATCCTGTCGAATCAGGATTTAAGACTTACAACCAACAAGAACGGGGTTTCTCAATCCTACTCAGTCCATATAGAAAATCTTTATAACGACTATGGCACCTGGATGATAGATGGTTATGATTTACTCAGCAATAAGAGTATTACCATAGATACAAGGTACTTAGTAAAAATCGAACAAATCACAGATAAAAAGACCTTATCCAAACTAAGAACAATGATGGCAAAAACTCAAATCAAGAACAATCCTAATATTGAGCTTATCTTAGGTCCAGATGCAATAATGCAGTTTAGAAAATACCATCCCTTTAAACTCATGCTGTCCTATACTGATCCATTTAAATCCACCGCCAAGCTATCCTTTTTTGTCGAAACAAATAGTGATGAAGACCTTAATGATACTGCCAACTGGATTCTCTTTTTAGGCAATGACATGAAAATCCAGACTATCCCATTAAAGCTGAGAGAGGTTCTTAATAAAAGGTTTCTTAGTCTTTAGGAAATGTAGATACAAAAATGATCAGAACCCGGAATAAATTTCCCTGTTCTGATCATTTTGTATCTAAAAAGTGTCTACTATTTCTTTAAAGCGTTTGCCTCTGAATTCAAAGTTTTTGAACATATCAAAGCTTGCATTTGCCGGAGACATTAATACTAAATCCCCTGATACAGCTGCATCCCTTGCCTTTTCAACTGCATCCTCGAAGGTTTCAGCAAGAAGGATATTCGGTCTTGCATTCTCATCAAGCTTTAGAAATGCATCCAATATCTTAGGTTTTGATGCTCCGACTATTACGACATTTCTGAAGTATGGTGAACCCTCATCTACTAGATTCTCAAAGGGCAGGTTTTTGTCATAGCCACCAAGAATTATGTTGATTCTTCCCTTATAGTCTGGGAATGATCTTACTGTTGCCATGGTTCTTGTTGGTGATGAGGCTATGGAGTCATTATAGTATCTGACTCCCTTATATTCTCTTACGAATTCACATCTATGATGAACTCCGGAGAAGTTTTCTGCAAAGTCCTTAATAACAGGTACAGGCACCAACCCTTCTGTTGCAAGCATAGCAGCACATAGATTCTCTGCGTTATGAACTCCTCTGACCTTCATGTCTGTGAGTTTAACTACTGGTTCATCCTTAAGGTAGATAGTCCCATCCTTATAATATGCATCCGCTTTAATCTTAGAGGAGAAGAGCTTAACCTGACCTTTAGCTTCAGGTACGAAGCTCCTGGTTATGTCATTGTCCTCATTTAAGATTAGGATGCCATTGCTATCTTGAAATTTGAATATATTTTTCTTGGCTTCTATGTATTCTTCCATGTCTTTATGGACATCCAGATGATTTGGAGACAAGTTTGTAACAGCTGCAATATCTGTTGATACATCCATATCCATGAGTTGGAAGCTGGATAGCTCTAACACAACTATGTCGTTCTCTGTTATCTCTTCTATTTTATCGAATAATGGAAATCCGATATTACCTCCAAGATAGGCAGAGTGCCCTGCTTTTTTAAGAAGTTCATAGGTCATGGTTGTGGTGGTTGATTTACCATCCGAACCTGTAATACCAATGGTTTTACCCTTGCAGTATCTTAAAAACTCCATCATTTCTGAGGTAATAACAGTTCCTTCTGCTGCAGCTTTTAAAAGCTCGGGTGTATCTGGGCTCATGCCTGGAGTTCTGAATATGTAGTCAAAGCCTGTGAGCCTTGATAAATAGTCCTCTCCTGTTGAGAGCTCGATAAAGTCAGCAAAGTCTTTAATATTCTCCTGAAGATCTGCCTCACTTCTTTTATCAAAGGCCGTAACTCTTGCTCCGAGCTTTAAAAGGAATTTTATCAAGGGGGTGTTGCTGACGCCGACACCGACGACAGCAACTTTTTTGCCCTTTATTTTATTTTTGAATTCATCAAAAAGTGGTTTCATCAATATTTCCCTTCGGTATCTGTCTAAAGTGTTGTTTTCTCGTCTAAGAATCCAACAAGCTCATCAACTGATAATCTGATCTGCTCCATTGTATCTCTGTCTCTGACTGTTACGGTATTATCCTCCATTGTCTGGAAGTCTACTGTTATACAGTATGGAGTACCAATCTCATCTTCTCTTCTGTATCTCTTACCTATTGAACCTGCATCATCATAGTCAACCATGAAGTGCTTAGCCAATCCGCTGTATATCTCATCTGCCTTTTCTCCAAGCTTCTTGGATAAAGGTAGAACAGCTGCCTTAAATGGAGCAAGGGCTGGATGAAGATGAAGTACATTTCTGACATCTCCGTCAGGCAATACCTGTTCTTCGTATGCGTCAATAAGTACTGATAAAAAGATTCTGTTAGGTGATACAGATGGCTCTATGACAAATGGAGTATATTTCTCATTTGTAACTGGATCCTGGTATTGTAGATCCTGCTTAGAGAACTCCATGTGCTGAGTTAAGTCATAGTTGGTTCTGTTTGCAATTCCCCATAACTCACCCCAGCCAAATGGATACCTATATTCAAAGTCTGTTGTGGCCAATGAATAGAAGGATAACTCTTCTTTGCTGTGGTCTCTCATTCTTAAGTTTTCATCCTTTAAGCCAATACTTAAAAGGAAGTTATGGATGTAGCTTCTCCAGTATGTGAACCACTCCATATCTGTTCCTGGCTTACAGAAGAATTCCAGCTCCATCTGCTCAAATTCTCTTGTTCTGAATATGAAGTTACCAGGTGTTATCTCGTTTCTGAATGCCTTACCTATCTGTGCTATTCCAAAAGGAATTTTCTTTCTTGATGTTCTAGCAACATTCTTAAAGTTAATGAAGATACCTTGCGCTGTCTCCGGTCTTAAATATACAGTTGAGCTTGATTCTTCAGTAACTCCGATAAAGGTCTTAAACATCAGGTTGAATTTTCTGATGTCTGTGAAATCCTGAGCTCCACAGCTTGGACACTTAATGTTGTTATCTGTAAGATACTGTTTCATAGCTTCTTCACTCATACCGTCAGCAGAAGCATATTCAACTCCTTTTGAAGTTAAATCCTCTTCAATAAGCTTATCTGCTCTGTATCTTGTCTTACACTTTTTACAGTCCATTAATGGATCTGAGAATCCGCCTAAATGTCCTGATGCCTTCCATACTTCTGGATTTAAGATGATACATGAATCCAGTCCAACGTTATATGGAGACTCTTGTACAAACTTTTTCCACCAAGCCTTTTTAATGTTTTCTTTTAACTCTACTCCCAATGGGCCATAGTCCCATGAGTTAGCAAGACCTCCGTATATCTCTGAACCTGAGAATACAAATCCTCTTCCCTTACTTAATGCCAATATTTTATCCATGGTTACTAAATTCTTTTCTTCCATTTTTAACACCTCTCAAAAATAATAATTTCAAACAATTGTCTTAAAGCCCTTATAAAAATTGAAAAGACGGACATATGTAAAGGGACGTATTTCTACGCGGTTCCACCCTTTTTGACATAATGTCCGTCTCAAATCATGAAAGCTCCAAAGCGCCCTTCTTTAATTTTTCATACCAGTTCCCACCAATCACCGGCTCTCTAAAATGAATAACTAAATACTCTTCTTTGTCACAGCTTAATATTCAATTGGCTCCGCGAAGAGGGCTCGAACCTCCAACCTATCGGTTAACAGCCGAGTGCTCCACCATTGAGCTATCGCGGAACGTTATAAAACAATTATATCAACAAAAACCTAAAAATCAATAATCATTGAAAACTACTGTAACAAATATACTAATCTAAAATTACCCATCCCAATCTGCTATACTTTTTACATTACAAAGAATTTGGAGTAAGTACTATGGATGAAAATACCAACCAAAAACTAAACTCAGATAAAACTCCAACCTACTATTTATCAATAGTATTCGCCATACTGGCTGCAGCCATGTATGCAGTTTCCTCACCAATAAGTAAAATACTTCTAAATGATGTATCGCCAATAGTCATGGCATCTCTTCTATATCTAGGTGCAGGAATTGGTATGGCAATTGTAAACCAATTTTTGAATAGAAAAGGCACAAGAGAAGAACTCCCTTTGACTAAGAAAGAACTTCCTTTTGTTATTGGGATGATCATCCTAGATATTGCAGCTCCACTTCTTTTAATGACTGGACTTATGACTTCAGACCCAGCTGTAGTATCTCTACTAAATAACTTCGAAATTGTTGCTACCAGTATAATAGCTTATTTCATTTTTAAAGAGCTTATCCCAAAGAAGCTCAGGATTGCAATAGTACTGATAACAATAGCAAGTATCATACTATCAGCAAATGATATATCAACTCTTAAATTCTCAGCTGGCTCTATACTTGTCCTTTTAGCAACAATTTGCTGGGGGTTAGAAAACAACTGTACCAGGATGCTCTCATCAAAGGATCCGCTTCAAGTGGTTATCATCAAGGGTATCGGCTCAGGTCTTGGATCACTCCTCAATGTTTTTATGACTAAAACTAGCTTCCCGGAATTGAAATATATAATTGCTGCCTTAATTCTCGGTTTCTTCTCCTACGGTATAAGTATCTTCATGTATGTCAGAGCTCAGAGAGACCTTGGTGCTGCAAGAACCTCAGCCTTCTATGCAGTAGGTCCTTTTATTGGAGTTTTACTCTCACTTATAATTTTCAGAGAAATACCAGGCATTTCATTCTTTATAGCAATGGCAATAATGGCTTTAGGAGCATACTTTGCACTTTAACTATGACAAGTAATGCATTCTTAACCCTTCACCACTATGCTATAATTAAAAGAAATATTGATGATTTAGACTACATACTTTTTGAAAGGAATTAACATATATGGAAAATAAAGAACGACTTGCAAAAGTCATCCCGGGCAGAAAAGATTACAGCTTTACTGACCTGAGTGATTTTGTTAAAACAAATGATATTAAATTTATGCTTCATAACACAAGGACCAGAACTACTGAGGAATTTATCCCGAATGATCCTGAGCTTGTAACTCTTTATACCTGTGGTCCTACTGTATATAAGGATGCTCATATTGGAAACTTAAGAACCTACATTTCAGAAGATATCTTAAAGAAAGCTCTTATTATGTATGGTTACAGAGTAAAGCACATAATGAACGTCACTGATGTCGGTCATTTAACAGATGATGCAGACGAAGGTGATGACAAGATGGAAAAAAGTGCAAAAGAGCTTAATATGGATGCTTGGAATGTTGCAGCATTCTACTTTAAAAAGTTCAGAGACGATTTTGAAGCACTTAATAACATGGATCCAACTCTATGGTCCACTGCAACCGGCCATATTGAAGAGCAGCTTGAAATAATCTCAGTTCTTGAGAAAAAGGGTTATACCTATAGAACAAGTGACGGAATTTACTTTGATACAGCAAAGTTCCCTAAATATGCTGAATTCGGCCAGCTTGACGTAGAGCATCTGCAGGCAGGACACAGAGTAGAGATGACTGATGAAAAGAAGAACATCACAGACTTTGCTTTATGGAAATTCTCAGAGCCAGAGGATAAACGTCAGATGGAATGGGACTCCCCTTGGGGAGTTGGCTTCCCTGGCTGGCATCTTGAATGCTCAGCAATGGCTATAAAATACCTTGGTGAAAACCTTGATATCCATGCAGGCGGTACAGATCACATCAAAGTACACCATACAAATGAAATTGCACAGAGCGAATCCTTCTTAGGCCATCCATGGTGTAAATACTGGTTCCATGCTGAATTCTTAGTTCTAGACAATAATAAGAAGATGAGTAAATCCTCCGGAAACTTCTTAACAGTAACCAGCTTAAGAGAGCATGGTTTTGATCCAATAGTTTATAGATACTACTGCTTGAATGCCAACTATTCAAAACAACTTGTTTTCCACTGGGAAGGAATGGAGTCAGCAAAGGTATCATTAAGCAGACTATGCAAAAGAGCACTGGAAATCAAAACAGCAGCCGGAGATAAAATAGGAACTCCTGATGAAACCTACATGAAGGACTTCTTCACTCCAATATATGATGACCTCAATGTATCAAAAGCACTTGGAATCTTCTGGAATCTTATGAAGGATGACAAGATCTCAGACGAGAACAAATGGGCAACATTGCTAATCTTTGATGAGATACTGTCACTAAACATTAAGGATGTTAAATCAGAGGAAAGAGAGCTTCCACAGGAAGTGCTTGGCCTAATCTCCCAAAGAGATGAAGCAAGAAAGAACAAAGACTATGCCTTGTCAGATGAAATCAGAAACAAGCTCCAAGACATGGGATACACTGTCAAGGATTCAAAAGAAGGAACAAAAGTAGAATAGCTTTTTTACAAAAGATAAATGCAGCGAAAGTCGGTTGATTCTCGCTGTATTATTTCTATAAGGGTTTAGAAATCTAAAATAATATATTCTGACAAAAATTTAATATCAATTCAATTTAAAACAGGAGTTAGTATGGAACGCAAATTGATTAAAGAAATCCTTAAGTTCAGTGAAGAAAGAAATTGGAAGCAGTACCATAATCCAAAAGACTTGGCAATTTCAATATCCTTAGAAGCATCAGAATTATTGGAAAACTTTCAATGGTCATCTTCAGAAGAATCTATTGAGAAAAAATTGGATAATGTTAAAGATGAACTAGCTGATGTTTTAATTTACTCTATTTTGTTTGCTGACTCTATTAATGTAGATATTAATCAAATAATTACTGAAAAGTTAGAGAAAAACAGTATCAAATACCCTATAGATAAGGCTTTTGGTAAAAAAGAAAAGTATACGGAGTTATAACAATGCTAATTTATGCTGAAGTAAAAAAAGATTTTATGGTTCATGTACGAGACAACATGATTATGGACAAAGTAAGTAATTTCATGCTACAGAAGCTTGGTAGAAATGTCAGCCGATCTGAGAAGAGATCCTGGCAGAACTCACTTACTTTTATGAGAAATATTCTTGATGATAGTGATATACCTGACAACTCAGGAATAGCTATTGAATATAATATCCCTCAAACTAGTAACCGTGTAGATTTTATAATTTCTGGCTATGATAAAGACAATTCCGGGAATCTTGTGATTGTTGAGCTAAAACAGTGGGATTCAGTTGAGCTTAGCAATTTGGATGCTCATGTTAAACTGGGCGGTAATAGAAATATGCTGCACCCTTCATACCAAGCATGGTCTTATAAAGCATTTATGGAGGACTACAATTCCACAATTCAAGATGAGCATATTGGTCTAAATCCTTGCGCATACTTGCATAACTATAATGAGGATGAAGATAGACCAGTACTTAGGAACTCAATATATAGAGAATATCTTAAGGATGCTCCAGTTTTCTTTCAAAGAGATAGTGTAAAACTGAGAAGTTTTATAAAGGACTTTGTTAAGTATGGCGACAATAAAGAACTTCTTTATTCAATAGAAAGAGGTAAAATACGCCCTTCAAAAAATCTTGCCAACAGCCTTTCGTCAATGATACAGGGAAAGAAAGAATTTATTCTACTAGACCAACAAAAAACCGTGTATGAAACTGCATTAAACTTAGCGGATACAATTACTGGAAATAAAAAGCATGTTTTGATTGTCAAAGGTGGTCCTGGTACCGGTAAAACCGTTGTCGCCATGAATCTCCTAGTGGAATTAACTAAAAGAGAGAAGCTTGCTTTCTATGTAACCAGTAATGCTGCTCCAAGAGCTGTATATGAATCAAAGCTTACAGGTACAATGGCTAAAACTCGAATTTCTAACTTATTTAAAGGTGTGTTAAAATTCCAGGATCTTGATTCAAATTGTTTTGATATATTAATAGTTGATGAAGCACACCGATTAAGTGCTCGAAACATAATGAATACATATAAAGGGAATCAGATAAGAGACATTATTAATGTTTCAAAGTTATCTGTATTTTTCCTCGACGAGTCTCAAAAGGTACTAATTGAAGATATCGGAACTGAAACTGAAATAACAAATCAAGCAAGAATTCATAATGCTGAAGTTACTACTTTAGATTTACCCTCACAATTTAGATGTAATGGTTCAGATGGATATATAGCTTGGTTGAATAATATACTTGGTATCAGAGATACAGCAAATTTCACTTTAGACGGAATAGACTATGATTTCCAAGTTTTTGATACACCTAATGAAATGCACAATCTAATTAAAATAAAGAATAGCTCAAGTGAATCAATCAGCGGTTCCCGAGTTATTGCAGGCTATTGTTGGCCATGGAATAGTAAGAAAGACCCACAGGCAAAAGACATAGTTATCGGTGATTACGAAGTTCAGTGGAACAAAGAAAGTGATGGTTCACTCTGGGCTATCAAAGAAAATTCAATCAATGAAATTGGATGTATCCATACTTCTCAAGGTTTAGAATTCGATTATGTTGGTGTAATCATAGGACCCGACCTTGTATATGAGGATGGTGAAATTAAAACTAAACCCCTAGCCAGAAACAAAGTAGATGCAAATAAAACCTTAAGAGGTTATAAAACTTCAATAAAAAGCAAGGATCCAGAAAAAGTAAGATTAGCTAATATAAAAGCTGACCAAATAATAAAGAACACTTACAAAGTTCTTATGACCAGAGGACAAAAGGGCTGTTTCGTATATTGTGTTGATAAGAACCTTAGTAATTTTCTGAAAAACAGGATCAACCTCAAAGTGGCCGAGAATCAAGCCAACTATAGTCTTGTTGCTGAGGATAAGCCAGTATATGAATAGCACATTACATATATTAATATAAAAATACTAGTTCAAATAGCATCAATCTAATGATGCTATTTTTTTCAGGTTTCATGGTATTTTAGAAAACAAAATCGTTGATTCTCTGGCTGACAAAATCACCCCCGTGTATGAGGGTATCATCAAAAAAGAAGGCAAAAAAACCGCAAACTGTAGAATCACCCCCGCGTGTGAGGGTAACATGTGAGTAGTAGTAACAGCGTTCAAGTGGCCTTGGGTTCACCCCCGCGTGTGCGGGTAACATCCATGCATAAGGCTGATGTTTATCCTGCTCAAAGGATCACCCCCGCGTGTGCGGGTAACATTTACGAAGTATCTCTCATCACACATGTTCTTGAGGATCACCCCCGCGTGTGCGGGTAACATTCAAGCAGTAACCACTTCGCTTATGGTTGCGGAGGATCACCCCCGCGTGTGCGGGTAACATCAAGTCCTCATTTAAAGCCCAAGTTCCCTGAACAGGATCACCCCCGCGTGTGCGGGTAACATGCTAC
>JASDTM010000108.1:13510-15713 GCA_041891535.1 Clostridiaceae bacterium | reverse complement strand
ATATGTACTTGGTGTTGTAATAGCATTCTTAATAGGAGTATTATTTAAAAACACCATATTTAAAAAGGATGAGGAACCCTTTATCATAGAGCTTCCTGATTATCAGATTCCAAATCTAAAATCAGTTTTTAAAAACACTTGGGATAAGGGAAAGGGCTTCATTAAAAAAGCAGGTACCATAATTTTCTCCTTATCAGTTTTAGTTTGGTTCTTGTCGAATTTCAGCTTATCTGGTATGACTACTGACATCGGACAAAGTATACTTGCAGGCATCGGCAAAGCAATTGCACCAGTATTCTCGCCACTTGGCTTTGGCAACTGGCAGTCAGCCGTTTCACTTCTGACAGGAATTATGGCTAAGGAAGTTGTTGTTTCAACCATGGAAATAGTATACAAGGGAAATTTGGCTCAAAGCCTTCAAAGTGTATTTACTCCAGTTTCAGCCTATGCCTTCTTGGTTTTTGTTTTGCTTTATACTCCCTGTGTTGCAGTTATAGCAACCTTTAAAAAGGAGTACGGCACCAGAATGATGTTCTTTTCAGTAGGATATCAATTGACTTTGGCTTGGATAGTTTCATTATTAGTCTTCCAAATCGGAAGCAGACTTTTTTAGGAGGTCATCATGGAGATAATTATAACTGCTGCAATAGTTGTGGCAGCTGCATACCTTTTGTTTAAATCAGTCAGGGGAAAAGCAAAGGGAGACTGTGATTGCAGCTCCTGCTCAGCCAACTGCTCACAAAGAGAAGGAGACTTCAAGGGCATCAACATTATCAAAAAGTAGTTTAAAAGCCGGACATCAGCTATTATGCTGACTTCCGGCTTTTTAAATTTCTGAAATTTAATTTTTCTACTTTAATTTATCTTCCAGGTTTAGATCCAGACCGATTTCATTTAAAAGTGACTTGGCAGTCTTCAGCAATGAAGTTCTTTCTTTTTCATCCATCTGAATCTTATCTGACTCTAAAAATCTTTCTTTTTGGTAAAGCTGTTTATCTTCTTCTATTTCATCTAAAAACATGCTGGATGGTCTTACAAATAGCATTATGGGAGTCTGATACAAGGGGAAGTAAGTGATATATTCCTCCCTGGTCTCGGAGTTTATTGATTTATCAAGTACAAAATACCACTTATTTTTATAGTGTCTGTACAGTGAACCCTTTTTTATCTCCCTTTGCATTACATCCTCTCCACAACATCAATACCAAGAACAGCCAATGCGTTTTTGATAACCTGACAGGTGGCTGCAGTTAATTCAAGCCTTGCATTTTTTAGATTTTCCTCTGAGGAGGAAATCTGTATGTTGTTATAGAATTTGTTGAACGCTTTTGCAACATCAAGGACATACCTTGCAACAACTGATGGTTCATACTTTTCTATGGCATCCAAAACTGCCTTGTTAAAGCCCTCAAGGACCTTTGCCAATTCAAACTCTTCTTTTTCTGTAAGTGCTGATAAATCACCTTCACCAGTCTTTTCATTCTTTCTTAAAATGCTTTTACCACGGGCATAGGTATATTGTATGTATGGAGCTGTTTCACCGTCAAAATTAAGTACTTCTTTCAAATCAAAGGAAATTTCCTTTTCCCTTGAATTCTTTAAGTAAATGAACTTGACTCCACCAACTCCTACTTTTTTAGCCACCTCATCCTTGTTTTCAAGATCAGGGTTTTTCTCATCAATTATATCTTTTACTACGTTAACAGCATCCTTTAGAAAATCCTCCAGGTAGATAATGTTGCCTTCCCTGGTGGAGAACTTGGCTCCTTGGAAATTAACCAACCCAAATGGGACATGTATGAGATCCTTTGCCCATTCATTACCCAATAATTCAACTACCTTGAATACCTGTTTAAAGTGAAGGGACTGAGTTCCTCCAACAACATAAAGCGCTTTATAAAAATCGTAGGTTTTCTTTCTGTATATTGCGGCAGTTATATCTCTTGTGGCGTAAATTGAAGACCCATCTGATTTAATTATCATGACAGGTGGAATATTATATTCATCCAACATGACAACCTGAGCTCCCATGGATTCAGTAAGAAGCCCCTTTTCTTTAATCTCCTCAACTACCTCCGGCATTAAGTCTGAATAGAATGCCTCTCCCTTAATTGAATCGAACTTAATATCCAGCATGTCATAAACTTTTTTAAAATCCTTTAAAGAAAGATCCCTGAATCTGTTCCATAAAGTTGTTTCATAT
>JASDTM010000108.1:8058-13500 GCA_041891535.1 Clostridiaceae bacterium | reverse complement strand
TTTCCCACTTCAAGGTTTCTAAAATGCTGTCTTCCTTCATCGTTTAGTTCAGGTTTGTCTTCAGCTTCCTTATGGAATTTAACATAAATCCTTGTCAGTTCCTTAATTGGGTCTTCCTCTAAAGCTGCTTCATCACCCCAATTTTTATAGGCATAAATGAGCTTTCCAAACTGAGTTCCATAATCGCCTAAATGGTTAATTCCTACAGTGTTATAACCTTCAAACTTATGTAGCTTATATAATGCTGAACCAAGACAGGTTGTGTACATTAGAGCAACGTTGAAGGGCTTTGCAATATTTGGTGAAGAATACTCAACAAGTACAGTCTTCCCCTCACCTGAATCACTTTTACCGTAGTCATCACCCTTATCTATAATCTCAGACACTGTGTTTTTTACAAAGGAACCCTTATCCAAGAAGAAATTTAAATAGGGTCCTAAAACTTCAACCTTCTCCAAACCTGTTGGATCAAGCTTTTCTTTGATATCTGATGCAATCATATTAGGAGCTTTTTTAAGTTCCTTTGCCAGGGAAAAACAAGGGAATGCAAAATCTCCCATTTCCTGCCTTGGCGGTATCTCAATAGCACTTTTTATTTTATTTGTATCCAAGCCGGTGGCAAGGCTTATCTTATCTGCAACAAATTTTTTATAATCCATTATTCCTCCAGAACAACAACGAAATTTATATGTTGTTATCTTTACTTTTTCCAATTTTCTTCACTGTTCCATAACATTATAAGTATATAGAAAGTTTCTTTTAATGGCAATTTGATTCAATATCGTATAACTAAAGCATCATAACTTTAACAGACATGGTTTTAAAAAGAGCAAAAACTGTCTGCCCCTTTTTCAATCCAAGATCTTTTAAGGATGCATTAGTTATCTTTGCATCAAAATAGAGTGGTGGATTTGAACCTATTACCTCAAGTGTCAGCATGGTTCTATCCTTTTCAACACTAATTTCAGAAATTAAACACTTCAAATTATTCCTGGCGCTGGATTTTACCTCATCCATTGCAATTACAATGGTTTCAGGCGAAATGTATATTCTTGCTCTTCCTTTCACTGAAGATGGCACAAAGATTCTAACACCTGATAAATCAACAAATCCAAGGCTTCCATTTAAAAGGACTTCGGAAGTAAATAGGTTCTTTGTGTTTGAACTCATTTCAAAGTACTCACTTATGTGATCCTGGCTTATTCTGATGCCGCGGCCAATTTTAAGGGCTTTAATCTCCCCTCTTTTTATCATTTCATAAACCGTATATTTTGAAAGCTTAAGCATTTCTGCAACTTCCTCCGGTGTGAACAAAACCTTGTCTTCCATATTTTTCTCTCCTGAAATTATCATATCTTCATTATAGCCTACTAAATCAGCATTTAGTAATGGACAAGAGATGAGATACAATTTATATTAGTTGTATATAGTTTGTTATTGTTAGTTTTAGTTTGTTTTTGATGGAATATATTTGCTTCTGTTGCATTTTGCCTTCAATCAATTTCAGATGAAATTAAGTATAATTAACTTGCTATATAGATTTGACACACGAGGAGATTAATCATGAAGAAAAACATCATCAAAGTACTTTCAATTCTAGTGCTGCTGACTGGTTGCGCCCCTGGTACACCGGCGACAAATGCAAACTCTTTGCCAACTCAGCCCCCTTCTACTACTGCTACTAAAGAAAGCTATGAAATCCAAGTTTCAGCTGCAGTTAGTTTAACCGAGAGCCTTAATGAAATTGCTGAAGAATACGCTAAGATTAGCAAGGACAAAATAACCTTCAACTTTGGAGGCAGTGGTACTTTAAGAAAGCAAATTGAGGAAGGTGCCCCTTGTGATTTATTTGTTTCAGCATCCAAAGGTGAAATGGATAAGCTAAATGAAAGTGGTGGCGTTGAAACAGGAACTAGAATCGATTTATTGACCAACTCTATTGTATTGGTTGGTAAAGCAGAACTGACTATCCCAAGTGAAACCAAAACTGTCGTTGATATTCTAAATGGAGATAAAATAAAATCCATAGCTGTCGGACAACCTGACGCAGTACCTGCCGGAAAATACGGAATGGAAGCTCTAACAAAGCTTGGACTTAAGGATAAAGTGGAGCCTTCAATAATATACACCAAGGATGTAAGACAAGCACTTGATTATGTTGAAACCGGAAACACCGATGCAGGAATAGTCTACAAGACCGATGCCATGACAATGAAATCAGGCAAGGTATTGGCAGAATTTCCAACAGATTCCTATACTGCTGTTTTATACCCCGGTGCAATAACCAAGGGTGCGAAGAACAAGGATGCAGCACAAAAGTTCCTTGAATTTCTAAAAACAGATACTTCAAAAAAAATCTTTGAGAAAAACGGCTTTACTCCCCTATAGGTTCAAAATAGAATTAGGTTAGATAAAACAATAAATGGAGGTGGCTGTTATGCTTGGTCCAATATTCTTATCATTAAAAGTAGCTTTGATAGCCACCGTCTTTTCATCCGTAATAGGTACCTGGCTGGCTTTCATGATTTCTAAAAAGAAGTTCCATTTCAGTGAATTTCTTGAAACTTTAATTCTGCTTCCAATGGTTCTTCCACCCTCAGTTACGGGCTATCTACTTTTGATTGCCGTAGGTAAAAGAAGCTTTATCGGCAGGTTTTTAGATTCAACCTTTGATACTCAAATTGTGTTTACATGGGTGGCAGCTGTTTTAGCAGCTGTACTGGTATCATTGCCTTTAATGTTTCAAAATGCCAAGGGTGCCTTTTTAAGCCTTGATCCTGTTTATGAAAATGCAGCCAAAACACTTGGAGCAAGTAAATCAAGGATTTTCAGGACGATTACACTCCCCTTGGCCAAGGAAGGTATTTTTTCCGGTATTATTTTGACCTTTGCAAGATCTTTGGGTGAATTCGGTGCTACCTTGATGGTTGCAGGCAATATTCCAGGAAGAACTCAAACAATTCCCACTGCTATTTATTATGCCGTTGAAAGCGGTAATACAGATATGGCTAATAAGCTCGTCCTGTTCATGGTAATCCTTAGTTTCCTATTGATTTTGGTAATGAACAAATACATAAAAAAGAAGGTGTAATATGGAATTTGATTTTACCAAAAAGCTTCGGGATTTTACCCTGGATTTTAATTATTCCTTTGAGAAAGGTGTATTGATAATTGAGGGAGAATCAGGTGCAGGAAAAACTACTGTATTAAATTGCATTTCAGGAATTGACACCCCGGACGAAGGTTTGATTATAATTAATGGAACCATTATGTTGGATACCAAAAACGGCACAGATATTGAACCTGGAAGAAGAAAAATAGGCTATGTATTCCAGGATTATGCTCTTTTCCCTCATATGGATATCATGAAGAATGTTCAATATGGTTTAAAATCACGAAGAATGGATATTCCTGTGACTGAGGTTGAAAAGGCAATGGAAACCTTCGGTATTGCAAGTTTAAAGCATGCTCTGCCTGACAGTATTTCAGGTGGAGAAAAACAAAGGGTTGCCATATTAAGGGCAATTCTTACAAAACCGGACCTTCTCCTGTTGGATGAACCCTTCTCAGCTTTAGACCATGGTACAAAGAATAATGTTTATGATGAGTTTGATAAGATTTCAAAGCTTTATAATATTCCAACAATTCTTATAACCCATAATCCCTATGAAGCAGAAAGATTCGGCGATCACATTGTAAGAATAGAGCAGGGAAAAATAAGTATAGTCAAATAGACAGCCACACAAGGATTTACAAAGATTAATAGACATTTGTAAAATAAAAAATTAATTCAATAATCCAGTTAAGAAAAATGATAACCTAAGTATAAAAAAGTGACTTTGCGAGGAAGAATATGATCAAAATTGTTTTATTAATTTTATTTTTACTAGCTAGTTTTTATAATTATTCAATTTCTAGAAAAAATATTGTTAATGTAAAGAAAGAACCAATATTATTTATACTTATAGCAATGTTTGGAGTTATTGTCTTATTTTTATGCTATAAATACGATAATACATTTTTAGGTTATCTCGTTGTATTGGGAGCTTTTTTACTTGTCATTTCGATATCTATTACTCCTGGTATTTCAAAAGAGGGTATTAATATAATATTAGGAAATGCCAAGTTGAATAAACAAGTAAAGTTTAATGAAATTAGTAAAATTTCATATAATGATATTGCCAAAGATAAGTTTAAAATAACAATAAATGCTTTTTCTAATGAGTACAATCAAATTTATGATATTTCAAATAAGTCAAAAGTATTAAAGCTTTTAAAACTAAAAAATTAAAGTTGAACTCTTTGCATCACTAAAAGGTATTAAAATAGTATTGTATAAAAGTATATAATGTGCAGGACCTAAAGCTAAGCTTTAGGTCCTGATTTTTGTAATGTTAAAATATATTCAAGGAGGCTGGATTACTTACCCTGTGCAGCTGATTTACCTGCTATTCTGCCGAATGTTACAATGTCAGCCAAAGCATTTCCTCCAAGTCTGTTGGATCCGTGGATTCCTCCAGTAACTTCGCCTGCTGCATATAAGCCTTTAATAACATTTCCGTTGGCATCAATAACCTGTGCATCAGTGTTGATTGTTATACCACCCATGGTGTGATGAATGGTAGGAACTCTTGCTCCTGCATAGAATGGAGCTGAGTCAATTTTATTTGCGAAGAGTGTTCTTCCAAAAGGATCAGCTGCTCCATCTACAGATTTGTTGAAGGTTTCAACTGAAGCTATAAACTTAACTGGATCCACTCCAATCTTCTTTGCCAATTCTTCAAGTGTATCTGCTTTGAAGGCTCTTCCCTCTGCAACAAGACTATCTATTGATTCGTTGAAGTTATTCAATACATCTCCTGTAGCATAGGAGTGTTTATCTACTATTACCCACATCATGGCATCAGTCTGATCCATGAGGGCTGAAGTCATGACATCTCTTCTTGCTCCTTCATCTACGAATCTGTCCCCTTCTTTGTTAACGAAAATTCTGTCCTGAACACCTTGTTCAATGTTTCCTGACAATGAGCCTGTTTTGGGATCTCCCATTGGAAGTAACTGAACATATTCCATACCTGTCAAGGAAGCGTTGGCTTTAAGTGCCATGTCTATACCGTCTCCGGTGGCTCCTGTCTGGTTAGTTGTCTTAATACCCTTTAATGACTTCCAGGTTTTCTGATATTTCTCAACCATCTCATTGTTTGCTCCGAATCCACCTGATGCAATAATAACTCCCTTGTTTGCATGAAGTGTTACCATACCTTCTTTGCCGGTAGCCTTGACACCGGTTACCCTGCCGTCTTTCATAATCAGCTCATCCGCTTTTGTATCCAGATAAAGCTTTATGTTGTTCTTGGTCATGTAATCCATATAGGCTTCAATATATCCAGTTCCAAGTGGCTTCTCAGGCTTATGAGCTCTGTTCCACAGCCCACCTAAAAC
>JASDTM010000108.1:0-8048 GCA_041891535.1 Clostridiaceae bacterium | reverse complement strand
TTTATTTACCCAAGGAAGTGCTGCACTTGCACCTTCACCCAGTTCATCTATCAGAGCAGGGTTTCCTTTTTTATCTCCCCCGTTATATGTTTGAAGCTTGTGTAATGAAGGTGAATCGAACAGATAAGTTGCTCCTGAAGCCTTGTATGCTTCCCATTCACCCTTCAATTTTTCCTGCCAGCCCTTAACTATTGCATCTGTCTGGTCTTCAGCGATTATTTTTTCAACTGTGGCTTTTTCAAGGTCTGTCATCTGAAGGATTTTTTGCATTTCCTGGTCAGCTGCATTATAAGCTGCGCCGGAAATTATTGTGTTTCCTCCCGCTCTTGGCATTTTTTCAACTACAATAACTGATGCTCCATCCTGATGAGCCTGTACTGCTGCAGCTAAACCTGCTCCACCAGCTCCGATGATTATAACGTCAGCAGTTTCTTCGATATCATTTTTCTTAACCTCTGCCTTTGCTTTGGATTTAAGAGCATTAATATCAGCTCCGGCTTTTGTAAATGCGGCTTCCAGTGCTGCCATTACGCCCTTTGATGAGAATGTAGCTCCAGAAACAGCATCTACGTTTAAAGTAGAACCTGACTTAACAGCTGCAATAATTGTTTCGATTGCTTTATCGCCGACACCTGGTGTTTCATTCTGTTCAATTTTGATGTCAGTGACTGCCTTGTCTGACAAGGTTACTGTTGCTTTTACTTTTCCATGGAATCCATCTGCCTCACCCTCATAGGTTCCTGGTTTAAAAGTAATTTCCTTTGCTCCACCACTTGTAGTTCCTGCTGCAGTTGTTTGGGCTGTTGTGGCAGAAGATCCTGCTGTTGTAGCAGTATTTGTTGGTGTGCATCCTGCTATTGTTCCTGCAACCAGAATAGATGCCAGAACTAAGGACAATGTTTGTTTGATTCTTTTCATTATTTCCCCTCCGAAATAAATATACTGAACATTTTCAGTGAATACGTTCATTGTAATTGTTTGTTATTTATTTTTCAATTGATTTTTTGTAGATTTATTATTTTTTCAAAAAAACGATTTTATTTGTGTGATATAATAAAAATATTCAAGCCAGGAGGATAAATTGATATGAAGCTTAGAGAAAAGGAAGCTGCAAGAACAAAAAGAAAAATATATGAAACAAGTTTAAAACTGTTCCAGGAGAAAGGTTACGCCAATGTCACCATCAAGGATATTGCTGAAAAATCCAAGGTTGCTGTTGGATCCTTCTATAACTATTTTTCCACAAAATCAGATATTATAACTGAGGAATTCAGAGAAGGTGATATAGCCTTTGAGAATTTTTTTAACAATGACTTAAAGGGTGATACCTTAAAGATTAAAATAAAAAATTACATGCTTTTCTATATCGACTTTATTCTTTCAAAACCCTTTGATTTTATTAAAGAAATATATGTTTCTGACAATAAGCTTTTTGTTAAAAAAGGAAGAAAAATGCAGACACTTCTGATTGGTACTGTTACAGATGCCATAGCAAACAATGAGATAAACACAAAGCTTAGCCCTGAGGAATATATTGATTATCTCTACACCTTGTTGAGAGGCTTGATATATAACTGGGTAGTAAGAGAAAAATCCTTTGATTTAAAGGAATTAGCAACAAGATATTTAGATGAAATAGTTCACTAAATAGTTTTGGCAACCCTTGTATTTTCTGAAATCCGGGACTAATATCAATATGTTAAAGATTTAGAATTTTGAGGTATAAAAAAATGAAACTTGGTGTTGTAGACCTTGGCTCAAATAATGTCAGGCTGGTCATCTGGGAAATATATGGAGATGGCTATTACAGGATCATAGATGAACTAAAAGAAAATATAAGACTTGGGTCAGATGCAGAACTAAAGCTCATACCTAAAGCAAAGGTTGAACTGATGCTCGAGACACTGTCTAAATTCAATAAGCTTTGTGAATCCATGGAGGTTGATAAAACCATTGTGGTGGCTACAGAGTCTTTAAGGCGTGCCGAAAACAGCGCTTCCATAATCAGCAGGGTAAAAGAAACGACTGGCTTTGAAATAATTGTATTGTCTGAAATAGAAGAAGCCTTTTTAGATTTCAAGGGTGTTTCAGGCTCCATGATTATAGATAACAGTCTGTTATTGGATATTGGCGGCACTTCCTGTGAGATAGTATGGATAAAGGATAATGAGCTGGTTGAATCCACTTCTATCCCAATTGGTACATTAAACACAACAGAAAAATTTGCATTGTCTGATATTGTAACCCAGAAAAACCATATCCAACTGGAGGAATACATTCATAACGCAATTTCTTCAATTGAATGGGTTAAGGGAAATAAATTCAAAACCATTATCTTAGTTGGTGGTTCTGCAAGAACCATAGGAAGAATAGACAGGTTCAGAAAAAGGTATCCTTTGACAATCACACACAACTATACATTAGAGGATGTGGACATTGTTTCTATGTACTCCTCCCTGATGACTAAAAATGCTGCAGGTCGTAGTAAGACACCGGGCCTTGAAGAAGACCGGGCGGATATTATACTGGCAGCCCTTGCAGTTATAAAGGAAGTTTCCCAAACAACAGGAACAACTGAACTTCGAATATCAGGTAAGGGCTTAAGAGAAGGCATTCTCTTTGATTATATTAATGCCAACTATAAAGTGAATCCTGATATGCTTGAAAAATCAGTTTATTCAATACTTTACAGACATGATTTAAATGTCAGTCACTCAGAGCATATATCAAAGCTTTCCAAAATTCTCTTTGAGAACCTAAAACCAGTACATAAACTGAATGAAGAGCTTCTACCAATACTATATACTGCTTCAATGCTGCATGATATCGGGATGTCCATAAGATACTATGACCATGAAAAGCACAGCTTTTATATCATTCTCAATTCAGAAATAAACGGATTGAATCAGAAGGAAATCCTTTTAGCAGGCTATGCTGCAATGTTCCACAGAAAGGTTGATCACGACCTGTCCATGGCAAATTTCAGCCATATTTTAAACAGATTCGATGTTCTGTCCGCAGAAAAAATGGGAATATTGATAGCCCTTGCAGAATCCTTTGAAAAAAATGTTCAAGGTGTTGTTTATGACATTGAAACTGAAATAACAGCAGACAGTATTATAATCAAAGCAATTGCTGATGAAGAAATAGACATAGAAATCAGTGAAGCTAAAAAGCTTTCAGGTAAATTCAAGGAGCTTTATAACAAGAATCCTGTTATAAAAGGACAAATAATACCAAGACAGTAATGAAGTATAATACCAGGACTTTAATGAAAAATAGCACCAATAAATATCGTCATTAATTACATTTTTAAAGTTTTTTAGTTTATTGGATACACTTTCAGAATTTTGATTTATTGGTCCACTTTGAGTATTTCTTTTGTGGCTATAAAAAAATATTGATACTACACACAAAAGACGAAATACGTTACTTCAATTGGATGTAATTTAATATGGTTTTTATAATTCAAAACTAAAATTAGAGAATACTCAGGTTTATTTCTTGGGTATTCTCTTATTCTTTTAACCACTCCCCTTCCTTCTCTGCATTAAGGGTTAATAATTGATTTCTAAAGTGTAAATAAGGAAAATAATTCAGACTAAAGTTGTAAGATATTATATAATCAAGTGTAGAGGAGTGATAATTTGGAATTTGAAATGCTTGATCTGAAGCACAAGGCAATATTCGAAAAATATAAAAAATATTCGAATCCCATTGCTTCAGTACATAACTTCACAGCCCTCTATATGTGGAAGGATGCACTTGGTATAGAAGTTTGCGAAGAGGATGACGTTCTTTATATAAGAAGAACAATGCCTCCGGTATTTGGCTTTTTACCTCCCCTCACAATGGATGACATGAAGCTGCCCATGGCAGTAAATAAAATGAAGAAGTTCGCAAAAGAAAATAACTATCCTGCAAGAATTATTGATGCAGAGAATTGGGTGGAATATAAACTTGTTGAGCAGGGCATCCCACATGCAGTAGCTGATGACAGGGATAATTCAGAGTATCTTTACGACGGAGAAAGGCTCAGAAACCTTTCCGGAAAGAAGATGCACGGCAAAAAAAACCACTACAACAATTTTGTTAAAAACAATATCTTTACAATCAAGGATCTTAAAGATAGTAAGGCTGCTGTAATTGAAATGGCCAAAAGATGGCTTAAAGGCAAGGAATCCCCTTATACCTTGGGTGAGCTTGAAGGAATCAAATATACTCTGGAGAATGCAGATCTTCTACCTATCAAGGGCATCGCCGTATTTATAAACGGACGTTGCGAAGCCTTTACCATAAGTGAAGATACAAGTGATGATTCAGTTTTGGTCCATATTGAAAAAGCCAATGATGATATAACGGGTATGTTTACCTTCGTAAACTCTGAAAACATCAAAATAAATCATCCGAAGGCTGTAATTATAAACAGAGAGCAGGATCTCGGAATTGAGGGTTTGAGGAAGGCCAAGGAATCCTGGAAACCTTCAGGAATGGTGGATAAATTAATAATAGAATTACTTTAATACAAAATATTTTATGAGGTGAATTATGAAGTTAACATTCGGTGGTAGAGAAATCACAACCAAGGGTAATGAATTAAAAGCGGGAAGCAAATTCCCGGAATTTGTACTTACTGATTTAGAACTAAATGATGTCACAGACAAAGAAATTACACTCCCGGCAGTCATTTTGACTTTCCCCTCTGTTGATACATCCACTTGTTCATTGGAGCTTTTAACCTTCAATGACAGACTTGAAAGCTACAAGGATTTCAAGGTTTATGGAGTTTCAAAGGATCTTCCATTTGCCATGGCAAGATGGGTGAAAGCTAATGCAGGAGATTATATCACCATGCTGTCCGATCATAAAACAGGTGACTTTGGCATTGCAACAGGAACCTTGATAAACGGACTGTCACTACTGGCAAGAGCGGCATTTGTATTGGATAAGGACGGTAACATAACCTATTCAGAATATGTTCCTGAAGTCGGCAATGAACCTGACTATGACAGGATACTGGAAGAAGCGCAAAAGACAGTTTAGTACACTGTATCTAAAATTGATATTTAAAAGCAGGATATTCCGTCAAGAATTTAACTGACAGAATATCCTGCTTTTACTTTATATTTCTATCTTTTGACTGCTTTAATACTGTAAATCGGCATTCCGAAAAGCCTGAACTTGGCTTCATACTCAGTTTCAATGTTCCCTGGTGCATCCTTTGGAAGATCATCAGAGTTAAAAATTATCTCATAATTTGATTCAGGGAAATATTGGAGAGAATCCGTGTATAAGCCTTCATCATCAGTCTTGAACTCTATCAATGAATTATCTTTTGTAAATCCCCTGTATTTTGATAAAAATCTTGGGTGCGTAAGCCTTCTCTTGTTATGTGTAGCCTTTGGCCATGGATTTGCAAAATTGATATAAATCCTATCAATTTCATCAGTATCAAAAACATCTGCAATGTCCTCAGCCTTCATGGATATTATTCTGACATTGGTTAAAGAGGCATCATTTACTTTACGTAGTGCATAAACAAGAACTTCATTTTTTAAATCTATGGCTATGAAGTTTTTATCGGGATTCATTTTTGCAATTTCAACTATGAAGTCACCTTTCCCACAGCCTATTTCAAGCTCTATGGGGTTTGAATTCTCAAATATCCCACTCCATTTGCCCTTGTTCATTATTGGATTTTCAAAAAATTTTGTATCCTCCCTCATTTCAGGAAGAGCCCAGGGTTTGTGTCTTAATCTCATAATTTTTCTCATTTATAAATATTTTCACTAAAAAACAGGGCTTTTGCCCTGTTTTTCAGCACTATGTAATTTTATTATGAAAGTCCTTATTTATCAAGGATTTCGTTTAAATCCGCCTCAGCATTTGTTATAGGTGATATATTGAAATTCTCAACCAATACGTTCAAAACATTTGGAGATACAAATGCAGGTAGTGATGGACCTAACTTCATATTCTTAACTCCCAGTGACAGAAGTGTTAGTAGTATTACAACAGCCTTCTGCTCATACCAGGATAATATTATGGATAAAGGAAGATCATTTATTCCGCAGTTGAATGCATCTGCTAAAGCTGATGCTATCTTTATTGCAGAGAATGAGTCGTTGCACTGTCCGCAGTCCAATAATCTTGGTAGTCCGGCAACTGTTCCGAATTCAAGCTTATTGAATCTGTACTTTCCACATGCAACTGTCAGTACAACGGAATCCTGAGGTGTCATCATCGCAAAATCAGTGTAGTAGTTCCTTCCTGATTTAGCTCCGTCACATCCGCCGATTAAGAAGAAGTGCTTTATCTGGCCGGTTTTTACTGCTTCTACAATTTCACCTGCATGTGATAATGTAGCCTGATGACCAAAGCCAACTAAAATCTCCTTTGGTTCTTCATCAACTGTGAATCCTGGAAGTGATAAAGCCTTTTCTATAACAGGTGTAAAATCCTTATATCCATTTTCATCAGCTGCTATATGCATGCTTCCCGGCATCTCAACAACACCTGAAGTAAACATCCTGTCTTCATAGCTCTTTCTTGGAATCTGAATACAGTTTGTAGTCATTAATATAGCACCAGGCAATCCATCAAATTCTTTTTGCTGATCCTGCCAAGCACCACCGTAGTTTCCAACCAAGTGCTTGTATTTTTTAAGTTCCGGGTAACCATGACAAGGCAGCATCTCACCATGGGTATAGATGTCTACGCCCTTTCCTTCAGTCTGCTCCAAAAGCATTGCAAGGTCTTTCAAGTCATGGCCTGAAACAACTATAAAATGGCCTTTCTTGGTTTTAACATTTACCTTTGTAGGCTCAGGGGAACCATATATTCCGGTATTAGCTGCATCCAACAGTTCCATTACTCTGAAGTTGGATTTACCAATGCTCATATTAAGCTCAACATAGTCATTTACACTTAGTGTCTTATCCAATGTTGCACCCAGGTATTTCAGGAAGTCTTTTTCCGCTGTTTCATCCCTGAATCCAAGTACTGCGGCATGATGTCCATAGGCTGCATATCCTTTAAGTCCATAAACTGCCAGTTCTCTTAAAGATACTATGTCTTCTCCTAATTCATCTCTGCCTTCCAATACTCCAAAGCTCTTTGCATCTTCAAGCTGCGCTGCCATATCCTTTGGTGCCACATACTCTGCTTCTACAGGACCTGTAATACCACTTTCGGATTTAAGTGTCTCTTTTATTTCCTGTGCTTTATTGATTAAAGTAACCAGAGTCTCAGGGTCAAAGTTTACATTTGTAAGAGTAGTAAACATAATGTCATAGGCAAATCTGCCGATTTCACCATTGATTTCTTTTCCTTTATTTATAAGCTCTGTGGCATAGTATCCAATTCCCTTTGCCTGGTTTACCAATAGATCCTGCAACCCTGCAACCTCTGGAGTTTTTCCGCATACTCCAACCTTGGTACATCCTTTACCACCAACTGTCTGCTCACACTGATAGCAGAACATATCACTCTTTATTCCTAAATGGCTGTTGATTTCTTTTACTAACTCATCGGCATTAAAACCATGTACTGCTGCTGCCTGCTCCAAGGACTCAAACTGTGAAGACGGACATCCTATACAGCCCATTCCCTTTGCTGCCAAAAGCTCCACTGCCTTTGGATATACTCCTATAATTTCACTAATTGAACTATTTCTGTTGATCATGTCAAACCTCCGAATTTTAGCTTTCCATGCCATTATAGTAAAAGTCCCTCCCATAAATATGTACCCAATGACACACTTTTAATAAATCGCAAATTTTTTCAATTAATTATAAAACTCTGAATTATATTAATTATTATGCGTTTACAAGTTAATTATGCAATCTTTCACAATTGTAAACCTTATTACTTCAAATTGGGTCACCCTAACCATGAAAGCTTTTATATCACTATATCTAAGCAAGAAAAAACATTGATATTTTCCCTTGAATAATTGTTGACTTATATATCCTTAGTTGTATAATTATACATATTGCTTGAGAGTAAAGGATAAAAATTAATTAAGGAGATATAAATGAGAATAGACT
>JASDTM010000107.1:0-2445 GCA_041891535.1 Clostridiaceae bacterium | reverse complement strand
GCGTAAGGCTCATCAGTCACCTTCATTATCTTTTCCATTTCCTTGACATACTCTTCGTCATTGTCCTTGTCAAAGACTTGAGCAACCCAGGTGGTCAATGGGCTGGCCATCATTTTTTCAATATGCTCATCCTGTTTTTGGCTGTCTATTTTGATTTTGAATTTTATGATCACATAACCATTATCTGCAAGGGATTTTTCAAAGGATTTTATTTCGTTAATCAAAATCTCCGGGTTTTTATAAACTTCCCTGTTGATTTTATGATTCTTGTAGTAAATATACAGGGAGTACCAGCTTCTGTATAAAATGGCGAAATTATCATTTCTCGGTATATTTTCGAAATACTGACTTAAAAACGGTCTTTTAAGATCCTCCTCAGATGGGTGCTTGGTTGCATAAAACTTTGTGTATCTTACATCCAATCCAAGAAGCAGTTCATTTGCCACCCTGCCCTTACCTGAAGCATAGGCACCTTCCAATATGATCATGGCAGGTACTTTAAAAGCCTTTAAACGCCTTTGAAGATAGCTCAGCCTTTCAGATAGTATATCGAGTTCATTTATCTTAAGATCATCTTCTCGTCTTGCCGGAAATTCAGATTCTATTTTCTCCTTGGTAGTAAGATCAAAACTCTCAGGTGAAATATCGTCATTGAACTTCTTCTTTTTCTTCCCATTGCCCTGTTTTTTCCTGCCAAGCTCGGATTTGAATTTGGTATCCTTCCTAGGATCCATGAATTTTAATTCATCGGTATCTATTTTATTCGGGACTATTTGCTTGATCTTTTTTTCACTTTCATTTTTCTTTGCCATAATTGCACTCTCCTGTCCGTGTATTATGCGTAGAACATTGCTCATGATAATTTTATCATAGATGTCAGGTTACTATTCCCCATTAATCGTAAATTCAAAATTTTATGAGTTTCTTCATTCAATTACTATGTAAAATATCGGCAACTTATATTAAGATAAAACAAATCAGATAATTCATTATCCTGTGGGAGGCGAAAATATGGAAAAATCCTATGTCTATGTCAAATCAACAAAACCTGTTAAGAAAAGACAGAATTGGAACCAATACTTTATGAACCTTGCAAGGCTTGCAGCTGAAAGATCAACCTGTGACAGAGCAAATGTCGGGGCAATAATTGTCAATAAGGAAAACAGAATAGTTGCTACGGGATATAATGGTTCTGTAGGAAGAAAAACACCCCACTGCAATGAAGTAGGGCACGCCATGAGGGATGATCATTGCATTGCAACCCAGCATGCCGAACTAAACTGCATAAGCTATTGTGCAAAGGAAGGTATACCGGTAAGAGATTCAGTCATCTATGTCACTCACTTCCCATGCTTAAACTGCACAAAAGCAATTATTCAGTCAGGAATTACCAAAATATATTATGGCGAAGGCTACAGAATGGATGATTTTGCCATAGAGCTTTTAACAGTCAATGACATTCCATTTGAGCAGATACCTGCAGTTTCCGAAGATTAATCAAAATAAATAAAATAATATTTTTGTATACATATACAAACTATTGACATACTATTCATTTTCAACCTATACTTTGAATTAGAATAAAAGCAATGACAGGAAAAGTAGTGAGAAAGAAGAGTCAAGCGATCCGGAGAATGGTGCGAGTCCGGTACTGATATTTCCCATGAAGAACAGCCTGGAGCTTCCGGAAGAAAACAACCTGTGAGTAGAACCGGACGGAGCATCACCGTTATAAGATTAAGAATATCGAGTTTTCTGTATTCGAAGTGAGCAACATGCTAAAATGGGTGGTACCGCGGAATATATATTTCGTCCCTTTTCAAATCAATTGAAAAGGGGCGATTTTTTATACAAAAAATATACTTATCTGACTCATAACACAGGAATAATCATTTACTTAATAATCAAAAACCAAAATTATATGAACAATATTGTATTTTATGGAGGAATAAAAAATGTATAAACCAAACATGACTGTTAAAGAAACGCAGAAAGCAATTAAATTAATAAAAGTATTTTTCGAAACTGAATTGGCAGAAAGACTGAACCTTACAAGAGTATCAGCTCCCCTTTTCGTTCCGGGCAGCACTGGATTAAATGACAACTTAACCGGAGTTGAAAGACCTGTACAGTTTGATGCTTTGAACATGCCAGAACTTGGAACAATCGAAATTGTACATTCCCTTGCCAAATGGAAAAGAAAGGCATTAAAAGACTACGGATACACCTTTGGAGAAGGCTTATATACAAACATGAATGCAATAAGAAGAGATGAAACACCTGATGAACTTCACTCAATATATGTGGATCAGTGGGACTTTGAAAAAGTAATTTCTGACTATGAAAGAAGCATTGAATACTTAAAATCACAGGTGGATATTATATACTCTGTATTTAAGGACTGTGAAGAAATGCTTTATAAAAGATATCCTTTCTTGGATCCTG
>JASDTM010000106.1:0-15874 GCA_041891535.1 Clostridiaceae bacterium | reverse complement strand
TAGCTTTCTTTGACTGGAATCTTTTTGTCGTCTATCAGCTTATCTGCAACCCAGGCAGCAACATCTCCAGTTATATGGATACAGTGCGCTTTTCTCTCCGGTGATGCAAAGTTATCTCCAGCCCATTGTCTTGTTATGACTCTGCAGCAGGTTGCACCATAATCTTTAACTATATGGTCGTGAAGTCCCTTTGAGATAGGAAACATCTTTTCATTCATTGCTTCCCCTTCATTTCTTCCATATACCATACCAAGAGCCATCTGTCCCCCAGACACTGCTCCGCATAAACATTGTGCTTTACCCATACCGATTGGGAATGAAGATGCCATTTTTACTATTGATGGATCATAAGGATATCCAAGATATTCATTGATTGTAGATAAAACTGCTTCCGAGCAGAAAAAGGTTCCACTTCTGAATAATTCCTCTGCCTTATTTTTGACTTTTTCCAGTACTTCTTCCTTCGTGAATTCTGCTGTGTTGATTTTTTCCATTTTTATCCCTCTTTTTTGTCAGTTTTTATAGCCATTAATTACTATTTATGGTGTTATTATACTTTATAAATTATATCTTAGCAATTTGTTTCATTATTTGTGTAAATTGAATTTATTTTGAATCTTTTATATGTTATATTAATTTATAATCTGATAATTTTTGAAAGGATTGTTAAAAATGAAGCTATTAAAAAAGTATCCCCTTCCAATTTCTGGAACAGCCCTAGGTATTACATCTCTTGGAAATCTATTAAGAACCTATTCGGAGGATCTTAGAACAGTATTAGGAATCATTGCTTTTATCCTTATTTTTTTCCTCATTGTTAAGTTCATTTTGTTTACCAAGCCATGTCTTGAGGCTATGGAGAATCCTGTTGTAGGCGGGACCATGGCAACCTTCCCAATGACAATAATGGTACTGTCTACCTACATTGCACAATTTAAGCCAATTGGTATGATTGTGTGGTACATAGGTCTTATCCTTCAGATAATTCACATCATCTGGTTCTCATTGAAGTTCATAAAAAACTTCACCATGAAGAAAGTATTTCCAACCTGGTTCATCGCCTTTGTAGGAATTGCAGTTGCTCCGCTTACAGCCGGACCTCATGGAACTGTCTCCATATCCATGTACTTTTTCTGGTTTGCTTTTGCAGCATATTTTATACTTGTTTGTGTTGTTGGTTACAGGGTGTTTGTACTTAAGGATATTCCAGACCCAGCAAAGCCTACCCTGGCTATTTTTGCAGCACCTGGATCACTGCTTTTGGCAGCATATATCTCTGCAGCCCCTCAAAAAATTTCTACCATTATATATATACTTTTATTCATTTCACTTCTGTTCTATGTTTATGCTCTGTTTATGGTACTGGGACAGATCACAAAGAAATTCACCCCGGCTTTTTCATCATTCACTTTCCCTATGGCCATATCCGGGTTGGCAATTAAACTTACAAATGGATACTTTGTCAAGGCAGGAACACCTATTCAGCTTTTAAAGTCAATTGTTCCGGTTCAAGAGCTCATAGCAGCACTGGTTATTGCATATGTTTTAATAAGATATATACAGTTTATGTTCACAGATGATTTACAATCTGCTAAATAGAACAGAAAACATCATTGATATCAAATAAATAAAACAGTTTTTAAGTTATACACCGAAGTGTCTTAATTGCATTTATGGGTTTGAGATAAATAAAAGACGATATATCCTGTTTTTTAAATTAATGAGTCATAGCAACAATAAAAAAGAAAGGTGCGATTAATGATCCTGCCTTTCGTTTTTATTTGATAATGGTTTTCAATTAGAATATGAGTATTTTTTTCCTGGGTAAACTGTATTAATTTATCACCCTCCCTATTCACTTAAATTGTGTTATTTTTTACGAAATTCAGCTTTATGAAATTGAATTTTTGAATTTTCATTGATAAACCTCTCACAAGAAAGATTGTTAAATATGGTTTTTCAAGGTGAATGCTTAATAATCATCAAGAAGTTCATTACTTTATTATAAAAATCTCCCCTATTCGATTGAATAAAACTCAATATGGTATAGTAAAAATATTGGATTTTATAAAATCAATGTGATTTTTCAAGAAAGGCGGGAACTGTTATATTTTTGCCAATTATCAATATTAAAAAAGTAATTAAATGTCATCATTCTGTTAACAAAAGATTTATTTTGTTATATCATATGTAGGTAATGGTGTTTTAACACTGGAAGGAATCATTGTTTAATTATAGATAATTTGGGTAATTATCTTGTACTAACAAGGAGGAGGGAACAAATTGTTTGAAAAGCATGCTTTCAAAGGCGGCGTTCATCCGCAGGAAAACAAATTGACAAGAGAATTCGCAATCAAGGACATCCTTGATGTTGAATCAGTCAGAATTCCAATGAACATGCAAATTGGAGCGCCCTGTAAGCCGATTGTAAAATCAGGGGATCACGTTGATATCGGTCAGAAAATCGGCGAACCTTCAGGTATTGCAGTACCGATACATGCAACAGTTTCAGGGAAAGTAAAATCCGTGAAAAAAGAGCTTATGGGTACAGGAGATATGGTGGAAATAATAGAAATCGAAAATGATTTCCAAAACACCTGGCACGAATCTATTACTGTTCCAACAATAGTGGACAGGGATTCATTCATAAAAGCGGTTACTGATTCCGGTATGGTCGGTCTTGGAGGAGCAGGATTCCCTACTCACATCAAGATGAAGCCACCGAAGGATAAGTATCCGGATCTTGTCTTGGTAAACGGAATGGAATGTGAACCATACATTACTTCTGACGAAAGACAGATGCTTGAAAAGACAGAAGAAATAGTTGAAGGTTTGGGAACTGTACTTAAATATATGGAAATCCCAAAAGCAATTATTGGTATTGAAGCTAACAAGCCTGAGGCTGCAAAAAAGGTCAAAGATGCTGTAGCTGCTTCTTCATTGAAAGACAGTGTTGAAGTTAAAGTAATGCCGGTAAGATACCCACAAGGTGCAGAAAAAACTATGATCCAGGCAGTAACCGGCAGAGTAATACCTGCAGGCGGACTTCCACATGACGTCAATGTTATGGTACTGAATGTAGGTACTGTGATAGCACTTAATAATTTCTTTAAAAACGGCAAGCCACTGACTCATAAGGTTATTACCTTAAGTGGTGATGCAATAAACACTCCTGGCAACTACCGTGTTCCAATCGGTTCAAGAATTTCTACAATTATAGAAAAGACCGGCGGATTAAAGGCTGATGCCAAGAAGATATTGATGGGCGGCCCAATGATGGGACTTGCAATATCAGATATCAATACACCTGTTGTTAAAAACAACAACGCAATACTTGTATTTAACAAGGGAGCAGTTATCCCTGAAGAATCAGCTTGTATCAAATGCGGCAGATGTGTAAGATCCTGTCCTATGCTGTTAATGCCTACAGAGCTTGACATGGCTTCAAGACTTAAGGACTTTGACAGAATGGATGAATTTGCAATCATGAACTGCGTTGAATGCGGAGCTTGTACTTATGTATGTCCTGCAAAGAGACACCTGGTACAGAATATCAGACTTGGTAAGATATTCTACAGACAGGGACTTGATGCATTAAAGAAAGCAAAGGAGGCTAAAAACTAATGAATTTATCAGTTTCAAGTTCTCCACATATTCGTGATTCGAGAACTACTCAATCATTGATGCTGGATGTGATCATTGCACTAGTTCCTGCTCTGATCGTTTCGTTCATGGTATTCGGAACAAGAGCAATTATGATAGTTGCAGTTTCAGTTGCATCCTGCGTATTATTCGAACTGCTCTGGACTAAAATGACTAAGAAACCTACAACTATAGCAGATTTATCTGCAGTAGTTACTGGTATATTGATAGCTTATAACATGCCTGAATCAATTCCTCTTTGGATGCCTGTAATAGGTGCAGCAGTTGCAATGCTGCTTGTTAAAGGAATGTTCGGCGGACTTGGTAACAACTTTGCAAACCCTGCTATTACAGCTAGAATAGTTCTTCTGCTTTCCTTTGGTAAAGCAATGAACACATTCTCAGTTAAATCACAGTTTGCAGCTCCAGGAACAATGGGAAGCGCTGATGTATTAACCTCAGCAACACCACTGACCCTTATGAGAGCTAAAGAAGTAGTTCCAAGCTACATGAAGCTGTTCTTGGGACAGCATGCAGGTACAATCGGTGAAGTCAGTGCAGCAGCATTGCTTTTAGGATGTATCTACCTTGTTGTAAGAGGCGTAATTGATCTTTGGATTCCTGCAACTTATGTTGGAACCGTGGCAGCAATTGCACTTGTTACTGGAAATGACCCAATATTCCATGTTCTTACCGGCGGACTTATGTTAGGTGCAATATTTATGGCAACTGACTATGTTACTTCCCCTATTACAACAAAGGGTAAAATAATGTTCGGTGTAGGATGCGGAATTATCACAGCATTGATTAGATTCTTCGGTTCATCACCAGAAGGCGTTTCCTACTCAATACTGGTTATGAACATATTCGCTCCACACATTAAAGAGTGGACTAAAACACTACCAATAGGAGGTGTTAAACGTGCTGAAGGATAAAGGTGGAATAGTACCTACCGTGGTACTGACATTGACATGTATAGTTACAGCGTTGCTGTTGGCATTGACTTACTCAGCAACTAAGGACACCATAGCAGCAGCTTCACTTGGAGCACAAGGCGAAGCAATGAAGGTTTTATTTGCAGATGCAGATTCATTCGCACCAATCGATGTAGCCGGACTCCAGGGAGAAATCCCGGAACTTACCGGAGCATTTGAAGTTAAGAAAGGTGCTGATGTTATAGGAACAGTTGTACAGACATCCGCAAAAGGATATGGTGGAGAAATCCCTGTTATGACAGGTTTCAAAGCTGACAACACCTTGGCTGGAATTAAGATTACAGAAACTCAGGAATCCCCTGGTATTGGTAAGAAGGTTGAAGAAGCTGCTTTCCAGGACCAGTTCGCAGGAAAACCTGGAGACAAAGAATTTGCACTTAAAGCTTCCGGAGATCAAACTAAAGTTGACCAGGTATCTGGCGCAACAGTCTCTTCCGAAGCTGTAATGAAAGCTATGAATGCCGCAGTTAAAGCTGCAGCTAAACTTAAAAAGTAAGGAGGAATAGAAAATGGCTAAAGAAAAAAGCGTTGCAGAAGTATTTACCAACGGTATTTTAAGAGAAAACCCTGTTCTGATCCTTCTGATCGGTACATGCCCTACACTTGCAGTATCTACCTCAGCCTTTAACGGAATTGGTATGGGTATTGCAGCAACATTCGTACTTATCCTCTCCAACTTCCTTATCTCATTGGTAAGAAATCTTGTGTCAGATAAGGTCAGAATAGCAGTTTATATTACAATCATCGCCGGACTTGTTACAATAATCCAGCTGTTGATAAAAGCATATGTACCTGCTCTTGATAAATCACTTGGTATATTCATTCCGCTTATTACAGTTAACTGTATTATCCTTGGACGTGCAGAGGCATTTGCCAATAAGAACAAACCTCTTATAGCTGCAGTTGACGGACTTGGAATGGGACTTGGATTCACAATTGCACTTACAATAATGGCATCAATCAGAGAAATACTTGGAAATGGTACTATCTTCGGAAAAGCTGTTCCGGTTATCTCAGAAAATCCAATGGCAATAATGAAAATGGCTCCTGGAGGATTCCTTGTATATGGTCTTATGATCGCTGGAACCATGGCAATAATCAGACATCAGGATAATGCTGCAAGAAATAAAGCTGCTGCCCTTCTTAAAGAGAAGCCAGTAGTTGTAGACGCTGCAACATGCTCTGATACAGGTTGTGCAGGATGCGCAGCTTCAGCAGGCTGTGGTATGGGAGAATTCAGGAAGGCAATGAAGCCTCAGAAGTTCATCGTACCTGAAGCAATGAATGATGAAATCGGAGGACAGAAATAATGAAAGATGCATTACAGCTTTTATTTAATACAATATTTGTCAATAACGTAGTACTTGCTCAGTTCCTTGCAATATGTTCATTCCTTGGAGTTTCCAACTCCTTGGAAACAGCAATGAGTATGTCTATAGCAGTTATACTTGTTATGCTGGGTGCTACAGCTCTTACATGGCCAATAAATGAATTCATCCTGAAGACATTCCATATCGAATTCCTTCAGACCTTGGTATTCATCCTTGTAATAGCAGCATTGGTACAGATCGTTGAAGCAATCATAAAGAAAGGTTCACCTTCACTTTATAAAGCGCTTGGAATCTACCTGCCACTTATCACTACTAACTGTGCAATCCTTGGTGTTGCATTGATCAACGTTGAGAATAATTACAACTTTGGTATGTCAATGTTAAACTCTCTTGGAATTGGTTTAGGATACATGCTTGCAATGTTCTTGTTTGCAGGTGTAAGAAAGAGAATGCTTGATTCAGACATTCCTAAATCCTTACAGGGCCTTCCAATAATCCTTGCAGCAGCAGCTATAGTATCCGTTTCCTTCTTTGGATTCAAGGGTATAGCTGAAAACCTGTTCCGTTAGTAAGGGGGGAAAATAATGAATATAACTATACTTGCCATTGGGGATATAGTAATGCCAATATTGGTAATGGGTCTCCTCGCATTGGCACTAGGCATACTGATAACCGTTGTTTCCAACAAGTTTGCAGTTGAAGAAGATCAGAGAACATCTGAGATAGTAGCAATACTTCCAGGTGCAAACTGCGGTGGATGCGGATACTCAGGATGTGCCGGATATGCCGGAGCTTTAGCTTCCGGAGATGAGAAGAACACATCAAAGTGTTCAGTTGGTGGTAAGGATACTGCAGAAGCAGTTTCAACCTACCTTGGATATTCAGGTGGAGAGTTTGTTCCAACAGTTGCCCAGGTTCATTGCCAGGGTTCAAAAGAACACACTCAGCCAAGATTTGAATACGCTGGTTCACCATCATGTAAGGCTGCTTCATTAGTCCATAAGGGACCAGGAAGCTGTGTTTACGGATGCTTAGGATTCGGAGACTGTAAAGTGGTTTGTGAATTCGATGCTATCAACATAGTTGATGGACTTGCAAGAATCGATCCTGAAAAATGTACAGCTTGCGGAGCTTGTGTAAGAGAGTGCCCTAAGAGCATTATCCATATTATTCCTAAGCACAAACAGGCTTATGTTAACAGATGTTCCAACCCACTACCAGGAGCAATCGTTAAAAAGTCCTGTGATATCGGATGTATCGGATGTACACTTTGTGTCAAGGCTTGCCCTGTAAATGCAATCTCCATGAAGGAAGGACTTGCAGTAATAGACCAGGATATATGCACCCGTTGCGGCGAATGTATCAAGGTATGTCCAGCAAAATCCATCACCATGGGTCTTGTATTCTAGAATATTATTAAACTTGAGGCTGCTTTTAAGCAGTCTCATTTTTTATCCAAATATTATTTCCACACCACCCCTATTCTTAGGCTCCACACAACCCAAACTTCCTTACCAATACTTATTGACGCATTTGATATAATAATTGGTATGACATGGGAAAATCCCATTCAAATGTTTCTAAAATGATATGAAAAGAGAGATTAGTATGTGTACCACAATTAAAGTCAATTACGAAAATGGAGCTGTCATGGGAAGGAATATGGATTGGGATACTGATGTTATGTATCAGATACTGTATTTTCCAAGAGATACAATCTATTCATTTGACTTGAATGGCAATCAACTTAAAAATAAATACAGAATGCTTGGAATGTGCTTCAGAAACATGAATCCTTTAAAGGACGGCGTCAATGAGCATGGCCTTATGGGTTGCAGCAATATGTTTTTAATGATGAACCTGCACTCCAACCAACCGGAGGATGGAAAAATCAACATATCCTCCTTGGATTTTGTCAACTATGCCCTTGCAAACTTTAAAACAGTAAGAGAACTTAAAGAAGCTCTGCCAAATCTACATATAGCTAAAAGAGACTATAATGGAAACAAGGTAATTTCACCTGATTTCCACTACTATTTTGCAGATCCAACAGGGGATTCAATCATAGTTGAACCAGAGAACAAAATGCTAAAAGCAAAGGAGGACCCTTATAATGTAATGACCAACTCCCCTGCTTTAAGTCATCATATAAGAGCTTTAAACAAGACCTTCGTACAGGAAGGCAGAAAGTTCAATCCTTAAAAGGACCTTCCAGGAGGCTGTGATCCTGTATCAAGATTCATCAAGGTATATTACCTGAAGAAAAACATAACCCCAGCAGTAACAATGACTGATGCACTGGAAAATACATACTCCATCCTAGAAGCCTTAAAAATACCTGAGGCTTTTACCAAAACCGAATTTGACTATACTTACACCAAGTATGTCAGTGCCTATGACGGAAACAGCAAATTGCTGACTGTAAGAAGCAATATGAACCCTAAAATCTACGCAGTCTCAATTGATGATTTAAGTCATCTTACAATTAGGACAACAATTCCAGTCCCTCAAACCATAGAACTTGCCAAACTAATGTAAATTAAAATCCATCATAAGGACCTGATGCTAAATTTTTAAAGTATCAGGTCCTTTTATATCCATATGTTATTAGTGAGTCGCATTTAACTCATAATTTATTCATCTTATTCTGAATATATGCATATTTTATATGCTCTCAAACTGAATATTCAACTCGAATGTTATAAATAGTTTGAATTCATTAATCGTTTACTAATGGTTGCAGCGTTATTCTGGGCAGATTACTAATATTGCTGAAAGTATATTGCCTATATCGTACATTTGATTTTACGGCTCCACACTTACTTTTTTTGTTGTTTTTCTTGATATAATAAATTTATGAAAAAGTGTTGGGGCTGAACGAATTCATTGTAATTGTCCCTGTTTTTATCAATGTTGATAATGTATTTTTATCCTTTAAGAGAGGTGATTTATCAAGCTGAATGCAATCCACCTATGAGTAAGATGTGAAATCGGGAAAGGAACTAATTCTATGGAGAATGCCATAGGAGCACTACTAACCAAATATTATTTTAAAGGGGAAAAATTTTATGATACTACTTAATCCTGTAGTAATCTCGGTTATTGTACTTTCAGTACTTTGCCTGCTTAAGCTTCCTGTATTGGCTGCACTTTTGATCTCTGCAATAACAGCAGGTCTTGCAGCAGGAATGGGCTTATCAAACACAATGGAAGTATTCATCGGAGGAATGGGCGGAAACTCCAATACAGCTCTCAGCTATATTTTACTTGGAGCTCTGGCCTACACAATCCACGACACTGGTGCAGCAACAATACTTGCCAAGAAAATTGCAACTCTTGTTCGTGGCAACAAATTTACTCTAGCATTCATAATTCTTCTTGTATCAGTTGCTTCACAGAACATCATTCCAGTACATATAGCATTTATTCCGATTCTTATACCACCACTACTTCCTTTAATGAACAAGATGGGTATGGACAGAAGAATGGCAGCTATAAGTATGGGATTCGGACTTAAGGCTCCATACATCGTATTACCATTTGGATTCGGTGCAATATTCCACGGAATAATTGTTGATTCAATGGCAAAAGCCGGTCTTACAGTAGAAAAGTCACTTGCATGGCAGACAAACTGGATGGCAGGTGTTGCAATGTTTGTAGGTCTCGTATTTGGACTTATTTATTTCTCCAGAACCAGAACTTATAAAGAAACTATTGCTGAAGTAGAAGAAGAAAACATGCCGGTTGTTGTTGAAGGCAAGCACTGGCTGTCTCTTGCAGCTGGTATCTTAGCTCTAGTTGTTCAACTTCTTACAGATTCACTTCCACTGGGAGCTTTCGCAGCACTTACATTCTTGGTATTAACAAGAGTAATCAAGTGGAACAGAATCCAGGCTATGTTAGACGGTGGTATTGGTCTCATGGGCTTCATCGCTTTTGTTATGCTTATTGCTTCAGGATATGCAGCAGTCGTAAATGAATCCGGTGCAGTTCCTCAGCTTGTTGATGCAGCAGTAACAGCAATGGGCGGATCAAAGATTGCTGGATCCTTCATAATGGTATTCTTAGGTCTGTTAATTACAATGGGAATCGGAACCTCCTTCGGAACAGTTCCTGTCATAGCAGCTATTTATGTTCCATTAGGCCTTCAATTAGGCTTCTCACCAGCAGCAATCCTCTTTATGATAGCAGTTGCAGGAGCATTGGGAGATGCAGGTTCACCAGCATCAGATACAACATTAGGTCCAACAGCAGGACTTAACGCAGATGGTCAGCATGACCATATCTGGGACACCTGTGTTCCACAGTTCATCTGCTACAATATTCCGCTTTTAATAGTTGGAACAATTTGGCCACTGTTCATTTAGTCTAATTATTCAATAAAAAGAACTCGCTTCCTAAAAATAATCTTTAGGGAAACGAGTTCTTCTTCATTCTAAAACATAAATACATGTTAGGTCATTTTGAGAAATTTAAATTAATTACTCTATTTAACAAACAGTCTTTTCAATGATTTCACTGACATTATCCAGTACATCCTGCATTTCATGGGATGCAGCTCTTGAGCACTCTATACCATCCTTGTCACAGACCAGACATTTTCTTCTCTCCATTCCAAGATCTTCTCTTGAAAGCTGCCTACCATCATGATAAACATCAATATCATAAAGCCTTCCCTCTTCTGACCCATCCTCAAGTTTAATCATAGCTTTCTTGACTTCCTTAGGGTTTAAAGCCGTTATTATAAGGCCTTCCGGACCATGCTTTTCGTATTCTCTTTCAACCAAAACAGTTGGAGCCATCTTCTGAAGCACTCTTAAAGTTGCATTGAAGCCAAAATTAAACAGGCATATTATTTTGCCACCTGTTTTAATATCTCCAGGAATATTAAGCTTAAAATTAACCATAGTATGTCCTGGATAATCAATCTCCCTTTGCTCCAGCTTTTTACCTCTTTCCTCCCTGGCCTTTAATATCTCTTCCTGTGTTATTCTCATTTCTTCTTCAAAAACAGACACTAAATCAACTCCTTACTCATTTATTCTAAGTTTACTTTTTTAAATTCAAACTTGTTTTCACGTCTCTTTTCTAATGATAACACCTAACCTGAAGTTTTTAAAATTTGCTGGGAATAAAGTTAGTTTTACTCATCGATATACAGAATTTGTTGTACCAATTTTTACAAAGAACAGATTCACTAAAATGTCTTCCAATTGTTGTATAGTGTTATTTTGCACTGGTTGGATTAGATTATATTAATCGAATACATATATCAAATTTCGAGTATAAATGAATAATATTCAGATAAATTGTATTTTTACTATTACCATATTGTCTACCCTTAAAATACAGGTGTATACTGTATAAGATACCATTTTGGGAGATTCGATATGATCAAAACAGCTAAATTCGGGGGTTCCTCCCTTGCAAACGGAACACAGTTCAAAAAAGTAAAAAATATAATCCAATCTGATAATTCAAGGAAATTCATTGTGGTTTCTGCTCCGGGAAAATCTTCCACTGAGCCAAATAAAATAACTGATCTGCTTTACCTTACAAATGCACATTTAAAATATGGCATTTCACACAAGGAAATCTTTGAAAAAATCAAGGACAGATTCAAATCAATAGTTGAAGAATGCAGCATAGATTTTGATCTTGAAGGCGAATTCAGGTTAATGGAATCCAAGTTTACAAAAAATGTGCTTCCTGATTATGTGGTTTCACGAGGAGAATATTTAACTGCAAAAATTCTTGCAACCTACGTAGGCTATGACTTTTTAGACCCTGCTGACCATATACATATGGATTATAATGGCAAAATACTTTTAAACAGCACTCTAATCTCTTTAAAAGCTGCTTTGTCTGATGGAAGAAATTATGTCATCCCAGGTTTTTATGGCTCAACTTCTCCCGGAAGATTAAAGCTCCTGTCCCGTGGTGGTTCAGATATTACAGGTGCAGTTGTGGCTTCTGCCACAGGTTCTGATTTATATGAGAACTGGACTGATGTGTCAGGAATACTCATGGCTGACCCCAGGATAGTCAATGATCCTGAAAAGATTGAATACATAACCTATGATGAGCTTAAAGAAATGTCCTATATGGGAGCAGAGGTATTACATGAGGAAAGCATTTTCCCTGTAAGAGAAGCCAGTATTCCCATAAACATTAAAAACACCAACTCTCCGGAAGATCCGGGTACCATAATTGTAGAAAAAATACCGGTTGGAAAACAGAATGGAGTCAAGTTCATCACAGGAATAACCGGTAAGAAAAACTACACCGTATTGACTGTATATAACAGCCAATTATCCTCTGATGTTTCAACCATCAAGGATATTCTTGATGTGTATGATAAGTTCGGAATTACCTTTGACCATGTGCAAATTGGTATTAATAATATATCCATCCTGATTAATGATCCAGATGTTCTGCTTAGGATAAATGAGGTTAAAGACGAGCTCACTAAATCCAATGATCCTGACTCAATTTCTGTTGTTGAGAATATCTCTTTAATATCCTTAGTAGGCAGAAACATGGTAATGAAGCCTGGTATATCAGGTAAGATATTCAAAGCCCTTGGAGATGAAGCCATAAACATCAGGATGATTACCCAAGGACCAAATGAAATAAACATACTGGTGGGTGTGGAGGACAATTCCTTTGAGGATGCCATCCGTACACTGTACTCATCATTCACAAAATCAAATTAGGAGCCAAAATGAAACTTACATCAACAAGAGATAAAAATATAAATATAGACTTTAAAGCGGCTGTTTTAAAAGGTCTTTCAGATGATGGAGGTCTGTTCGTCCCCTCCTCATTCCCAAGGCTTGAACTTAAATCAATTCAAGAACATGCTGATAAATTAAACAAGAAGATATATGAGCTCAGCTTCCCAGAAATTGTAATGATGATATGGGAGCTATACGGTGATTTTGATTCAGATATTTTATGGCAGGATATCCAGAACTCCTATGATGGGTTCCCAATTCCCTTGGTTAAAGCCGGAGACTTGAACATTTTGGAACTCTTCAACGGTGGCAGTGCTGCCTTTAAGGATGTGGCATTATCCTTGTTTCCGAAGATAGTAAAGCAAAGCATGTATAATTCATCCAAAGCTGTTGATAATGTGTTCTTTATCACTGCTACCTCAGGAGATACAGGCAAAGCAGCCATGGAGGGTATTAAAAATCAGCCTGGAATGAAGCTTGCAGTAATTTACCCTGCCAACGGAGTAAGTGAACTACAGGAAAGGCAGATGTTATCTGAACTTGCAGACAATATTCTTCCTGTTCCAATAAATGGAAATTTTGACGATGCCCAAAGGCTTGTTAAAGGTATTTTAACCTCAGGGGAGATAGAAAACTCCTCCTCCTGTAACTCCATTAACATAGCCCGCCTGGTCACACAAATTTCCTACTATTACTATGGTTACATCCAATATTTCAAAGAAGAAACTCTAAAAGCTTCTCCTTTAAATTTTGTAGTACCATCAGGGAACTTCGGCAATATTCTTGCAGGTTATTATGCCAAGAAAATGGGTTTGCCCATAGGAAAGCTTTTGGCAGCGACAAACTCCAATGATGTTCTATATGATTTTATTAATACAGGTATTTACAATCAGAAAAGATCTTTAGTTAAAACAACTTCACCATCCATGGATATTATAATCTCCAGTAACGTTGAAAGATTTTTGTTCCATGAGCTAGGTCCTGATAAAACCAAGGAAGCAATGGCAAAGCTTAAGGATGATGGAGAATATCAAATTCCAAAGGAAAATCTGGGTGATTTTTCATCATTTACTTCAAATGATGACGAAGCATCCCAGGCTATAAAGGATGTCTTTGATAAATCTGGATACATCATTGATCCCCATACGGCCTGTGGTGTGGTAGCCTATAGAAAATCCGGCTTGGATAAGGATACTATTATTCTATCCACTGCCTCTCCGTTTAAATTCCCCATGACAATAATGAAAGCACTGTCAAAGGATGAAGAACATATACCGGCTACTGAGCAGGAAGCCTTTAATATGCTGTCGGATATGACTCCTGTTCATCCTGCACTTAAAGGAATATATTCCAAAGAACTAAGGGATAAAAAAGTGTACCAGCCAAATGAAGTTTTAGATCTACTAAAAAAATTCAAGGAGGAGATATAAATGTCCATCGTAATAAAGGTACCGGCAACCTCTGCCAATCTCGGACCAGGCTTCGATGTATCAGGTCTTGCCCTTGATAAATACAATGTCTTTCACTTTGAAAAGGCAAAAGAGTATTCTGTGGTCTGTTCAGTTGATGAAAAAGTATCCGATAATTTAATTGTTTATGCCATGAGATTCACTTACGACAAGCTCGGAGTTGAAGATATTCCAGCTTCAATTGTAGTTGATGAAGGAATACCAATTTCCCATGGTATTGGCTCCTCTTCTTCATGTATTTGTGCAGGAGTTGCAGCAGCTTTGATTCTGGCAGGAAAGAATCCTGATATAGAAGAAATTATAAAGTACTCCACAGCTATTGAAGGCCACCCGGATAACGTTGTGCCTGCAGTCCTTGGAAACCTAACCTCAACTATTATTGCAGAAGGCAAAGTCATTTATACCAAGAGAACTGTCCATAGTGATTTAAGACTTCTTCTTGTAGTACCCGATTTCAGATATAGCACAGAGGTTGCAAGAAAGCTTCTGCCCACAAGCATCCCAAGGCAGGATGCCATATTCAACATGTCAAGAATACCATTATTGATTGATGCACTGGAAAGTGGCGAAACAGAAAACTTAAGGATCTTCCTCGAGGACAGGCTTCACCAGAAATACAGAATGGAAGCAATCGGCAAGATAAACGGGAAGTTCAGTTCCGTATTTGACTATGTGGGTTCAATTACTGAAGGAGTATACATCTCTGGAGCCGGTCCAACCATGATTGCCTTCATCCATCAAGTGGACGCTGATGAGAAGTTAAATGATACTAAAAAATTCCTTAAAGACAATAACCTTAACTGGGAAGCCTCAATCGCAACCCCTATTACTACAGGTATAGAAATAACAGTTAATTAGATTTACCATTGTATTGCTTTTGAATTTGCATCACAATTTAAAAGCACATCACAGTTTTAATCTGAATAAAATTACAGCCCTATATTAGATAAGCAGTATGCTATCTGATATAGGGCTGTTGTATTATAGTCTTTTCTTTATTGATTCAGTAAATTGGACTGTGGTTAAAGTCCCTCCTAAATCACTGGTATGGAGAGATTTATCTGCCAATACTTTAGTGATGGCATTTTCCAGCTTATCTGCCTCATCCATGAGATTGATATGTCTTAAAAGCATTATTCCTGACAGTATAGCAGCTGTGGGATTAGCAATACCCTTTCCTGCAATATCTGGTGCCGACCCATGGACAGGTTCAAATATTGCTGTATCTTCCCCTATGTTTACACTTGGGGCCATGCCGATTCCGCCTATAAGTCCGGCTGCAAGGTCTGATAGTATATCTCCATATAGATTAGGTGCAAGAATAATATCAAAGTCCATTGGCTTCATGACAAGCTTCATGCACATGGCATCTATTATGACATCATCAGTTACTATGTCAGGAAATTTCCTTCCCACTTTTCTTGATGACTCCAAAAACAGCCCGTCTGACAGCTTCATGATATTAGCCTTATGAGAGGTGGTAACCTTATGCCTTTTGTTATTTAAGGCATACTGGTATGCAAATTCAGCTATTCTTTCGCTGGCATCTCTTGTTATGACTTTTATACTTTCTGCAACATCAGGAGTTGCCATGTACTCAATGCCCTTATATAAATCCTCGGTATTTTCCCGGACTATTACCATGTCAATGTCCTTATATAGGGAATCTACTCCATCAAAGCTCTTTATCGGTCTTACGT
>JASDTM010000105.1:0-15911 GCA_041891535.1 Clostridiaceae bacterium | reverse complement strand
CCTTTAGATTTCTGTGATCCACTGTATGTCTTCCAAGTGCTGTTTCAAGCTTTAATATTCCGGATTCAATGGCTTCAATGGACATTAAATCAACTTCTCCGGGTTCATCGGATAAAATGATGGTTCTGACAGGTGAATAATGCATTCTCCCACTTGCAGCCAAAGGCGAAGTTATCAGTCTGTGACCCTTATGTATTAGATCCCGGGCTTTATACAAGACTGTCTTCTGGTCACCCTCCACCCAGGAGTTGTTATATTTATCCTTAATAATCATATTGTTCGTTAAAATCATGTCACTCCCTCCTTGTTAATATACTATTTGTATTTTAATTGTATGTCAATGATATACTTAGTAAATTTCAATTGAATACAATCAATAGCCTCTTTTTTAAGCAAAAATAAAAAACGGCTAAAACCCAATGGTTTCAACCGTTTTTTACTGTATTATAGAAAATGTTTCTTCCTCTTGTTAACATATATAAAAATAAACGTGGTAAAATTTTCTACTTTTTACCACGTTTATTTTTTATATGCTTAAACCGTTTCAATCAGCTCCAAAATTATTCAAAGCATCTTTCGATCATTAATCTTTGTTAATTCTGAACCAATATCAACATTAATATTAGAATATAGCTTCCTTTATCCTGGAAACAAAATCATCAATATGTTCCCTGGCATACTTCTCTGCTGCATCTTCATCCTGTTTTTCAATTGCTTCAATAATAAGTTTAAAGGTTCTCGTAAACATGGACATATCATCAAAATACTTTTTACAGTAATGCCAAAGTCTTTCGGTATGAACATGCAGTCCCATTGCCGTCTTCTCCAACCATTTGTTACCTGAAGCTTCAAAAATAATATCATGGAATCTTTCATCTAAATTAATAGCTTCCTGGTAATCCTTGACAGATGAGAATGAATCAAGCTTTTCAACAATCTCTCTGAGTTCCTTGATTTGCTCCTGGGAAATATTCTTGACTGCCAGCCTTGTGGCATGGGGATCCAATAGCTTTGTTACATCAAACAGGCCTTTAACACCTCTGAAGTCAATGGCTGCGACCTGGGCTCCATACCTTGGAACTATATTTAAAAGGCCATCTCTTTCAAGCTCTTGAAGTGCAGTTCTGACAGGTGATCTGGAAACGCCGAACTCTTCTACCAGATCCACCTCATTTAAAATGTTCCCCGGCTTATAGTTATATTCAATTATCCTTCTTTTCAAAGTGTTATAAATATTGTTTTTCTCGTTTTCCATATATATTCCCCTCAAAGTACTCCCTTATACTATAAGATACTTTCCCTTGGATTAACAGAAGAAATTGCCATTCGAAAATTTTATCCTAATAATAACGTCCCCTCATATTTCACAACAGGGGACGTTATTATCTATTACTATTTTTTAATACTATGCATTCAATCTATCTGTTACAAGCTTGCCCAATCTTTTCATACCCTCTTCAATAACAGCCGGGGTGTTTGAACCGAAGCTCAGTCTCATACAATCCTCTCCGAGGCCACCCTTTTCTGCAAAGAATCCTGAACCGCTGACAAAGGCCACTTTATATGGCTCCTTAACTGCAATTTCTAAAAGCTCAGATGAATTCATTCCATTAGGCAGAATTACCCAGGTGAAAAGTCCGCCGTCAGGAACAGTCCACTTAGTACCCTCAGGGAAATACTTCTCTAAACACATCATCATTGCATCCCTTCTTTCAGCATAAAGTGATTTTAAATTCTTAAGATGGTCTTCAAAGTATCCCTTGTTGAAGAAGTCAGCACAAAGTATCTGAGGAAGCATTGAGGTATGTGAGTTAGTGGCTGATTTGGCATCACAAAGCTTTGAAATAACCTCATCATCCTCAACCCAGATATATCCCAGTCTTAAGCCTGCTGAAAATATCTTTGAAAAGCTGTTTGCCAATATTACATTGTTGGTCTTATCAAAGGATTTTATAGTGGGAAGCTCTTCTCCCGAGTATCTTATATCCCTGTATGGGTCATCCTCTAATATCAATACATTATATTTTGAGCCAAGCTCTGCAATCTTCTTTCTTCTTTCTATTGAAAGAGTTCTTCCGGTAGGGTTATGGAAGGTCGGAATTACATATACCATTTTAGGCTGATATTTTTTGATTTTCTCTTCAAGCTCATCAGGATCCATTCCATCATTGTCCATTTTAACTGGAATACATTTAGCTTCAAACATTTCAAAAACTTCTATGGAATGTATAAAAGATGGTGATTCCAATAAAATAACATCACCCTTCTCAATGAATAGCTGACAAAGAAGATATATGGTCTCCATACCACCAGCAGTTATCATGATGTTCTTAGCCTTGGCATCCATACCTTTTGGATTCAAAAGATACTTACAAACTACTTCTCTTAAATCCTTGGTTCCCTGCACAGGACCATACTGAAGAGCCTCAACTCCTCTTCCATCTCTTTGCAGCACCTCAAGGGCGAGCTTGTTTATTATCTCAACAGGCAATGCTTCCTTAGCAGGTGCTCCACCGCCAAAGCTGATTATCTCCGGATCAGTCATTGCACCAAAGAGGTTTTTTATCCTATTGGCAGTATCTTCCATTCCATACATTCTTTCTGCGAACTTCATTTTACCCTCCAAAATCGAACTTTTTATCTTATTCAATGATAGTTTTTATATTTTTAAAATGCAAATAAATGGATATGAGCTTTTATCTTTTCTATTCAATCCATAGATGTTTAGATCCTGAACATATCTCGTGAATCATCTTCTGATCTTGATCATCAATCTTATATTCTCTAATGAAATTCAAATCTTCATTCCATCTATTATTTGCATCTTTATTTTTTTCTTGTCGCCCATTTGTATTAATCAGCATATTAAGATGGTTAATTAATTCTGGTTTACTTATTAATCCTAAATCTAATAATCTGGTTAAAAGGTTTTGTCGTTCTACCTTAGATAATTTACTGTTTTTCCCAACATAATATCCATACTCTCTAAAGATTGATTTATCTGACCGGTCTTCGAAATCCCAGATACCCCCATAATTAGCTTCAAATTTTTCAATTTTTAAAACCATATCCCCATATATCTCTTGATATCGATCAAAATCCCTAAATAAGATATAAAATTTCCTACAATCTTGGCAATAATTAACATTTATCTTATTAAATCCTGCCTCAATCCTCGGAATAATTGCTGTTACACACTTTACTCTATGTTTCGAACTACAGATAGGATCTCCTAAGTAAACAAGTAATTTGTCTCTACTATATAAAAACCTTTCCCGCAACTCACTATTTATTTTCTCTAACTCCGATGGGAGGAAGCATCTGATTTTATTATAAATATTGTATTTTGAAGCCCACATCTGTAACACAGAATAATTACTTTTAAAACTAATGATTTTAGGTTCATCATTTTTCTCCAAAATATCTTCAAAGCTAGCTTTAATATCTTCTAAATTATTGGTAGTTAGTTTGCTATAATCCACAGGTGTAACTTTGATAAGTTCGTTTGCAATTAATACTTCTAGTTTGTGCCTGAACCAATTGTCAGAACTATATATTTTGAAACAATACTTATTGAGCCTTTCTTTTTTATAATTCTGTTTAAACCCATATGTTAAAAAGGACTCAAGATTATCCTGATTCCATAAAAATTCAACATTTAGGTTAAAGTTTTGAGATAAAAGCATATTAAGATTTTGCACAGCAGTTTTAAGGTTATCTACTTCCCACTCTAGAAACTCTTTAAAGTCCTCGGATTCCTTATTTTTAATTTGGTAAATAGATGAAGATATCATTTGAATTTCATGGCATAAACTTGTATAGATATAGTAATCTTCTTGATTTAAACCTGCATATAGGAATTCATCAACAGAAATTGCATCTTGTTTTAGATATTCCATGAATAAAAGTTCTATTCTCGTCATTGCATACTCCAAAATTAGTATTTTAGGCACTTGTTTAAGCGTTCAGTTTATTTACCTTTAGTAAGCCCTGATGCAGTTGTTGTTTAGATTAACATTCACTTTATATTATACGCCAATGATCATTTTCCTGGTTTCGTTTACAAATTTATTTAGATATAAGCTATATTCTCATCAATATTTCGCAAATAATTATTTTAAATACCGCTTTTTAAGCACTTTGATGAAAAAACAAGCATCTCAAAAATTGAGATGCTTGTTTTTTTGGGTTGCGAGGGAAGGACTTGTACCTACTACCTTCGGGTTGCATAAAATCGAAAGTTATAGCGAGATAATGGTTGATATATCAGCACTAAGTCTTTATAAGTACCTATATCATATGAAAACAAGTGGAACATTTTATAGGCATTTAACTAAGTGGTTTCATAGCTTTGAGCTAATTTAGTTAGTTCATCCACTCTATCCTCAATTTATCTTTCCAGTTTTTCTGTGGATCCAGAAAATACTTGTCACTAAAGCGCAACCAATAAATAGCTGTAAAAAATTATAATAAAGATGCTAATTACTATTAATTGCCTATTGCGATTGTATAAAAAGGAGACAGACTTATGAACTTACTCAGTAAATGTCCTAAATGTCAAAGTGAAATGGAAAACGGAGCGATAATAAGCTCGCGGAATATGTTTTGGGGTAATCCTGAAAAAAACAGACCTTTCTATATATTACCTACTTCTGATTCCGAATTTAATTTGACCAATTCACTTAGTATTAATAAATTAGAGGGTCGAATCTGTAAAAATTGTAAAATAATTATTGTTGAATATGAAGATGTTTAAGCCGATAACAATATTATCTATTGAATTTAATAAACATTAGAAGTAAAAGGCACCTCAAACCATTGAGGTGCCTAGTTTATGGTTGCGGGGGAAGGACTTGAACCTACGACCTTCGGGTTATGAGCCCGACGAGCTACCAACTGCTCCACCCCGCGATATTAAAAAATGATTGGTGCTGAAGACCGGAATCGAACCGGTACGGTGTTTTATCACCGCAGGATTTTAAGTCCTGTGCGTCTGCCAGTTTCGCCACTCCAGCAAAGTAGTGGTAGCGGAAATAGGACTTGAACCTACGACCCTTCGGGTATGAACCGAATGCTCTAGCCAGCTGAGCTATTCCGCCACATGATTTCGTCACATAAATAGCGACAAACATTATTATACTTTAGCAGAAATAGGGTGTCAAGGGGGTCAAAAAACTTTATTCTTTGTTTCTGACTCTGTACCGCTTATGCTATTATACACCAGAAACGGCTGATTGTCATATCCCAGCATTTTAAAAGTGCCTGTTGGCAGGCACTTAATAAAAAATCAGATTATAATTTTTTTGAAGGATTAACCTCTTCTTCTCTTGATGTTTCCGCCTTCCTGACGTTTCTTGAATTCAGCCATCTTTTCTTCTGAATCCTTCTGGAATCTTGACATCATGTCTTCGAAGGTCTGTGGACCTTTCTCCATGGGCTTAGCTCTTCTTTCAAACCTGTCATTTCTTTCCTGACGGTCTGACTGCCATTCTTCTTTTGGTCTTGAAGACTTCTTGGCTTCAGTCTGAGTTCCTGCCATCGCCTGTTTTATTGAAAGACTTACCTTTCCGTTAGGGTCAATTGAAACAACCTTTACCTTTACCTTATCACCGGGTTTTAAAAAATCCTTGATGTCTTTGACATAATTGTCTGCAACCTCTGAAATATGGACTAAGCCGGTCTTCCCGTCAATGTCCACGAATGCGCCAAAATTTGTGATGTTTACTACTGTGCCTTCCAGGATTGCTCCTATTTCTAATGCCATGTTGTTAGAGATTCCTCCTAAATTGTGTTTCAATTGATTGGTTTATATCATCCGGCTTTATGGGGCCGTATTGGTACCGGGGGCATTGTTCACAGGGATCTCATCTGGTTTTATCATTTGTAGTCTTTCCCTTGCCATCTTCTCTATGTATTCATCAGAGGAGATGTTTTGTATTTCAAGCTTCATTTCTTCATTTTTCTTTCTTAAATCCTCAAGGACCTTGTTCTTTTCTGCTATTTCAGTTTCTATTCTGCTCAAGGTCGACCTTTGACCAATGAACTGAAATATCAGCATTGCTGCCAACAAGAGGACTATGACATTTATCGCTATGGTTTTTATGCTTTTTTTATTCATTTCTCCTCCTGTGATTTCATATATATTCTAATATAATTCCTGACATTTACAAGCATATAATATGTATCATATTCATACAATTTTTATGGCTACTCTATTTCCGTACCCTCAATCAATTCATACATGGCTGCTGCTTCATCCTTCCTTACGGTTTCCTTGATTGACAGGACCCTTGCTTTTACCTTTTTTGAGGCAAAGGATATTTCTATAACATCGCTTTCCTTGATCTCAGTTCCTGCCTTTGCAACCTTCCCGTTTATGGTGACTCTGCCGGTGTCACAGGCTTCCTTTGCTATGGTTCTTCTTTTTATAAGTCTTGACACCTTAAGATATTTATCTAATCTCATTATTTGTATTCTCCTTAATTGGTTCATAGAGATTATAACATCATTGACAAAAAGGAAACAGCACCTATAGGAAACCTACAGGTGCTGAGTATTATTATGCTTTCTTCTTAGCTGCTTTCTTCTTTGCTGGTGCTACTGGTTTGTTGACAAGTGCTTTGAAGTCCTTGCCTGGCTTAAATACTGGAACCTTTGATGCTGGAATCTTTATAGTTTCCTTAGTTCTTGGGTTTCTTCCTTCTCTAGCAGCCCTCTGTCTTACTTCGAAAGTACCAAATCCAACTAACTGTACCTTGTCGCCGGCTTCCAGCGCGCCCATCACGGATTTCTTGAATGCATTTAATGCAACCTCAGCATCCTTCTTGGTCATGTTTCCATTTTCAGAGATTTTTGTGATTAATTCAGCTTTGTTCATGAATAATCCTCCTAAATAATTAAGAATATATAGACGACTTACTATATATCACTATTCTGACTCAAAAATTGTGAGATTTCCACGTTTTTCAACACTTTTCACAATTAATTTACAACTACACCCCTGAGAAGACTGAATTCACTATGTTTTTAAGGGTTTTTTGCAGAATTTGTTACATTATTATAACTTTTGGAGTTTTTTGATTTCCCTGTCTACCTGCCGATTGAGCAAGGTTTCTGGTTCGAAGCCTAAAGAATCGGATAAAATTGCTGCGTTATACAAAATTTTTGCCATTTCATCCTCTGTTTTCGGATCAGTATCAGCTACATTTTGTCTTAAATCACTTAAAGCTTCTTCGTAGGTTTTCTTTTGTATTCCGTAGGTGGCAGCTTTTTTTGCAACCTCCAATGCTCTTAGGAATGCAGGAATATTTTTGGGGATTTTCTCGAGCTTTTCTGAAAGTTCAATCTTACCCTTCTCATCCTTCTTGATTTTCTCCCAGTTTTTCAATACTTCCTCTGACGTATCAAGCTTTAGACCGGAGAATACATGCGGGTGCCTTGAGATCATCTTACTGTCAACGCCTCTTATGACATCTCCGATATCAAAGTATCCATTTTCCTCAGCTATTCTTGAATTTAGAAGCACCTGGAGAAGTACATCTCCCAATTCCTCACAAAGATCATCCATGTCGTTTCTGTCCACAGCATCTATTGCTTCATAGGCTTCTTCAATCATGAACCTTTTCAAGGACTCATGAGTCTGTTCCCTGTCCCAGGGACAACCATCAGGCTCTCTTAGGGCATCCACAGTTCTTTTAAAATCATTGAAGCCTCTTTTTATATTTTCCTTTTCTATAAAAATTGTAGTAAGGTGGTCCACATCCTCCTGCCTGTCCAATTCAAAGAGCGGTATCTTTCTTACAGATTCCTCATCCCTAATACCGGCTGATTTTATATATATAATCTCCGCCTCGTCATCCACATACCTTGACAAAGCAAGCTTGACATCTGAGGCCACTCTTTTGTTGTATACCTGGGTTATAATGGTGTCCGCCTGATCATTAAGACCCTTCTCTTTTAAATCATTGGAATCCAGGATTAAAAGACCGTTTATCGGATCTCTTTTCAATGTTGAGAGTATGGTATCCACAAAGCTCACTGCAGGATAAACCCTGTATTCAATCCCTTCCTTGTCACAAAGTGAAATAAGCTCTGTTACAGACCTTTCAGCAATCATAGGGTTTCCCGGAACACAGTAGGTCATCTCTCCTGAGGATTCCTTGAAATACTCAACCACCTTGTTTGCTATTCCTTTGTATACATCCTCAAAATCCACAGAGCTTTCATAGTATTCATCCATTGAAATGTAGCTGATTCCCCATTCATCTAAAAATGTTACCGTTGGATGTATCTTGGTTCTGAGTATGACATTCGTTTCTCGTAGCAGTGAAAAGGTCTCTATTGTTATGGAACCGGCATCTCCTGGTCCCAAGCCGACTATATGAAGCATATTTGTTCCTCCGAGGAATTATTTTGTTATTTTGAATAAACTTTATAGATGTTTTTAGTCCTATCCTAAATAATACAATTTATTTCGAGGATAATAAAGAACCAGCCGCGATGTCCAATTACTCTTGGTCGCATCAATGGGCTGGTTCTTAATTTAAACTCTATTTTTTTGTTTTGTTTACTTTATTGTTGAATCCTTGATTCCTAGTTTGATGAAGCTGGCTGAGTTGAGGTTGTGGAATCAGGGTTAGTGTTTGTTGATGGAGTTACAACTGGAAGTGGATCCGGCAGTGGAACTGTATCCTGCTTAATAAGGTCAGGATGTCTTTCTACCTTGTATTCTTTTTCCCAGTCATCAAAGGTTTTAGCTATTCTTTCCTGAATCTTGTTTTTCTTCATCTCTTCAGAGATGGCAGCTTTGACATCTTCAAGTGGAACTACTGTGTTTTCAGTCTTTATGTCTGTAACCTTTATAATATGCCATCCAAAGCTTGTCTTAACAGGATCTGAAATCTCACCCTCTTTAAGGGTTTTAACTATATCCATGAAGTCAGCACCAAGCTCAGTTGTGTCATAGGCATATTCTCCGAGAAGTCCGCCTGAAGCTGCTGCTCCGTCTTTTCCATATTCCTTTGATATTTCTTCAAAGCTTGCACCTGCATCTAGCTTAGCCTTTGCTTCCTTTGCGGCAGCTTCAGCTCCTTCTGCATCTGGTGTACCAAAGAATATGTGGTAAATCTTTGCACCTGGATGCTTTGTATAGGAAGAATCCTTCTGTGCATCATAGTAATCTTGGATTTCTTTATCCTCAACCTTGATATCCTTGGTAACCTCTGCTAAAAGCGCATCGTATCTCAAGTTCTTCATTATCTCAGTTTTATAGGATTCCATTGTATAGCCTGCTGCCTTTACTGCATCCTCGAATTTTGCTTTATCACAGAAGGCAGTTTCATTTGAAGCTATCAGGTCGTGATATTTCTTTGTCATCTCATCTGAAGCCTCAGGTATGTTCATTGCAACTACCTTCTTATCCAGCAGATGTACTCTTACAAGCTGATCCATGATGCTCTGCTTTTGTGCTTCCAAATAGCTTTTCATTGTATCAGACCTTAAGGTCTCATCACCATACTGTGCCTGGATTTGCTTTAGCATCAATGCGTATTTTTCATCAATATCCTTTTGAGTCACTGTAAAGCCATCACCCTTTGCTATAACGGTTGATGCAACCTTTTCAGCATCCTTGACCTTTGCATCATCTGTTTTAACAACAAGGTCGCAGCCTGCCACAGACATGATACTTACTCCTACGGCAAGAACCGCGGCTAATTTCTTAAAATTCAAAATCTACACCTCATAAATACAAATTTTATTTAAACTGACTTCACCCATATATCCTGGCGAAGAGTAAAATTCTTTGGTTTTATTCAATACCCCTAAAAGTACGCTTTTCATTATACTTCTTTTTCGGGTTATTCGCAATTTAGGCTAAACTGAGCCCCAAGTTCACCCAATGGATACTAAGTTCAATGAATGTTAACTACTAATATCCATTCTAAGCACATTTACAATCAAATTGTATTGTACACTATAGATATAGGGTTAAAGCCCAAAATACTCAACAATATGAATATTAATCCCTATAGGTGAATTCTAGGTGAAGTGAGAAGGACTTTTAAAATTAAAGTTTTAGAGTTCTGACTTAAAATATTTAAGAAAAGGAGATCAAAAATGGAACGTAACAAAAAAGTTTATGGTGTTTATTTTAGTAAGGCTGACGCTGAGGACGCTGTAAGAAAGCTAATGGATCTCGGCTATTCTACTGATGAATTGGTTCTTGAGGAAGAAACGAAGATAACTGTTTTAATCAACTCTGACAGAGAGGTTCTGGATACAGCTGTATTGGATGAGGGTCTTGATAATCTGGATCCTGAAGAAAAACAGTCCAGAATAATGAAAAGAGTTGAAAAATTCAACAAAATAAAGGATGGAGAGACCATTGACTCCAGGAATATAACTGCTTCTGTAATTAACGGGACAGCAAAAGACACTGACTCCCTGTTTGATGAAAGAGGAGTTTTAAAGGACCATTTTAAAGAGGATTTAAACAATCCAAAACAGAACAGACTTGATGCAGAGTCCTATCCATATGACAGAAAGGTAATGTCCGTGAGCACAGACGGCGACTTCTCACAAAAGAGATATGAACCGAAAGAACTACAAAAAACTAAATTTAGAGACGGAGAATTCGTCACTGATGAACCAGAAAATAAGGAATGATGAAAATTGGATCCAAACGAAAAATTTTTTACCGATGCCTTTGACCACACTGACCACCCTTATGATTCTTTAATAAAAGAGAATAAGGATACCCCCTTATTGGCAGATGAAATCGCCAAAGAACCTCTTCCTCATGATGTTAAGGATGATGACGACTACTTTGATGATGATGATGAGGGTGGTTTTATTCTATTTACAGGCCAGACCTACTGAGGATAGTATTCCTGCAGTTGTCAGGTAAAAATGAGCCATACATTTCTGTTTGGGAATGTATGGCTCAGATTCTTTCTTTCGAATATTATTATTTTAGGTCAGAGCTGATTCCTCAGCTGAGGCCTTTTTACGTTTATCCTCTTCCTTGGTTTTCAAGAATGCTTCAAAAAGCTTTGAAAGTGCAGAAATCAATTGCTCCTTTGTACCCTTATGCCTGAAGACGAGCTGTGGAACATTGGAATTTTTAAGCTCTGAAGAATGAGGATATTTGGAGGTTAAAACTCCTATGTATCCATCTGTAATTGCTTCTCTGTCAATAAAGGTAATGAGTATATCTGTAGGTCTTTCCCTTAATTCAAGTACTCCAGCCTTTTTGGCTGTAGCCTTTAAAAGGGCGATGTCCATCAGGTTATATACCACGTCTGGAATATCAGAGAACCTGTCCTCCAGTTCTCCTTTGACACTCAAATAGTCATCCTTTGTTTCAATTGCCGCAATCTTCTTATACATCTGGATCTTTATGACCTCATCCTTGATATAGTCATATGGAATATAGGCATCAATTTTAATATCCACAACTGTATCCTGGTTGAAGCCTTCATCCTTACCTGTAAGCTTTTTAACTGCCTCATCCAGCATTCTTATATATAAGTCATAGCCGACCTCTGCCATCTGTCCGTGCTGAGCCTTGCCCATCATGTTACCGGCTCCGCGTATCTCAAGGTCCCTCATGGCAATTTTAAAGCCAGCTCCAAGCTCTGTGAAATCCTTAAGTGCTTTGAGTCTTTTTTCTGCAACCTCGGTTAAAACCTTATCCCTTTTGTATGTAAGATAGGCATAGGCAATCCTGTTGGTTCTTCCAACACGGCCTCTTAGCTGGTAGAGCTGGGACAGTCCGAATTTATCTGCATCGCTGACTATCAAGGTGTTTACATTCGGTATGTCCAAACCGGTCTCAATTATTGTGGAGCAAATCAAAACATCAAATTCTCCGTCCATGAATTCAACCATTACCTTTTCCAGCTCTCTTTCAGAAAGCTGTCCGTGGGCAATTTTAAATTCAACCTCAGGAACAAGGTTTTGCAGATATACTGCCATCCTGTCCATGGTCTCAACCCTGTTATACACAAAGTAGCATTGTCCGTTTCTTGATTTTTCTCTTAAAATAGCATCTCTTATGAGCTGGTCATTGTATTCAGTAACGTAGGTCTGGATTGGGAACCTGTCTTCAGGTGGAGTTTCTATTATGGAGATATCCCTGATGCCCGTCATGGACATGTTAAGAGTTCTTGGGATAGGTGTTGCCGACAGTGTTAATACATCAACGTTTGTCTTAAGTTCCTTGAGCTTTTCTTTATGCTTAACACCAAACCTTTGCTCCTCATCAATAATCAGAAGACCAAGATCCTTGAACACCACTCCCTCGCTTAAAAGCTTATGAGTGCCAATTATTATGTCCAGAGTTCCGTTTCTAAGTGCTTCAATTGTGGCATTGAGGTTTTTTGTTGTCCTGAATCTGGAGACCATATCCACACTTACTGCAAAGCCTTCAAATCTTCTTTTAAAGGTCTTATAGTGCTGCTCTGCCAAAATGGTTGTAGGTACTAAAACTGCAACCTGCTTTCCGTCCATTACGGCTTTAAATGCAGCCCTCATTGCAACCTCGGTTTTTCCATAGCCAACGTCGCCACAAAGAAGTCTGTCCATTACCCTTGGGGACTCCATGTCCTTTTTTATCTCCTCAGTGGAAGATAACTGGTCAGGTGTTTCCTCATACTGGAATTCTTCCTCAAATTCTCTTTGCCAAGTTGTATCCTTACTGAACTCATAGCCCTTGATTTTACTTCTTCTTGCGTATAATTCAACTATCTCCTTGGCTATTTTATCAACGCTTTGAGAAACCTTGGCCTTTGCCTTAACCCATTCTGCGCCTCCAAGCTTAGACACCTTCGGGGCAACAGATTCATTACCTATGTATTTTTGAATCATATCCAGCTGGTCTGCCGGAATGAAAAGCCTGTCAGAACCTGTATAGGCTATTTCAAGATAGTCTTTTGTTGCCTTGAAGGACTCCATCTGCTTGATTCCCTTGAATACTCCGATTCCGTGGTTTACGTGTACAACGTAATCACCAACCTTAAGGTCTTCAAAGGATTTTATTTTTTCAATACCCTTGCCAGTTGCTTTTCTTCTTTTTATAGACTTTCCTGAATCTGAGAAAAGCTCACTGTCGGATATGACTGCAAATTTAACGTCTCTGAAATCATAGCCCTTCTTCTGGGAACCGAAGGTTATAACTACTCCACCCTCTGGAATAATTCCTGGATTGTCCCTGTAAATGGCCTCTATGCCCCTGTCCTTTAATGTATCCTCAAGTCTTTCTCCCCTTGGTCTTGTACCTGCAAGAATCAAGGTTCTGTAGCCCTTGGACTTTTTATCCCTGACATCCTCAATCAGCATATCAAGCTGACCCTGGAAATTATGTAGTGTTAATTGATTGAACCTTGCAAGAGATCTTGGTGCAAGTTCCTTTTCAGACCTCATTAGCTCATTTAAGGAAATAACCTTTGAATCAGCCAATATATCAATAATCTGGGTATCAGATTTTAAAATTTCGCCCTGCCTTGGCAGAATTTCTCCCCTGTTTAAAAACATTTCAAACTGGGCATTGAACTCCATGGAGAGTGAGCTTAGCTTACCCATGGTCCTTGCTGTGTCATCCAAGAAAATGAAGCCGTCTTTGATATAGTCAAAAAATGATTCTGTTTTCTCATAGAAATAAGGCAGATAGGAATCAATTGTTTCAAAGGACCAGGTATTTCTTAAAGACTCCAGGTTTTTACCCACAATCTCCTTAAGTCTTGAAAATCCTTCCTCTCCCAATGCCTTTCTTCTGGCTTTATTATGGGTGACAGAGTCCAGCTCTTCTTTGATGTTCTTCTCGCCCCTTAACAAAGCTTCTTTGCTGATGATAATCTCCTTACTTGGAAATACCTCAGCCTCTGTGACTATATCAATGCTCCTTTGGGTTTCAGGGTTGAAGGTTCGGATTGAGTCTATCTCATCACCGAATAGCTCTATTCTTATGGGGAAGGATGCCACAGGGGAGAATATATCTATAATTCCACCTCTTTTGGCAAACTGCCCCTTGTTCTCAACCAGCTCCGCACCCTCATAGCCAGAATCAATGAGCTTGTTTTTCAATATATCAAGATCTAAAACATCTCCTGTTTTAAATCTGAAAGTATAGTCCTTGTAGTATTCCATCGGCATATAGGTTAAAGACATGGCTTCTGCTGAACTGACGATTATCTTCTTTTTACCGTCGTTCATCTCCTTTAATACCTTGAGCCTCTCCCAGCGTAAATCCCCTGATACTGCATCAGGGTTATAAAATACCGGCTCTCTGACAGGAAGATAGTAAACCTCTAAATCATATAGAAGAAGATCCTCATACAGTCTTCTGGCTTCCATGTCAGAATGGGAAATAACATATATTGATTCTTTTTTCTCTCCATAAAATGAGGAAATCAAGGCTGCCCTTGCAGAATCAGAAATTCCATAAACACCAATAGGGTATCTTTTTAAAGATACCCCCTCTTCAATACTTTTAAACCCATCAGTATTACGGATTTCTTGCTTTAATTGATCAAATCTCACTGTTATTCCCCCTCGGCCGGAGCCTTGTCAGTTGCAGGGGTTTCAGTATTTTCCTCTTCTGTCTTAACTTTTTCTTCCTTCTTTGGCTTTCCGGAGGAATTGAATTTATTCATTGCATCATCTATACCACTTGTCATTATGGTTTCAATGGCCGATACTGCAAGCTTGAGTCCCTCTATGAACTCCTCTTCCTCTTCTCCAGAAAACTTGCCAAGAACATGGCTGACAAGGTTTCCCCTGTTCTGCCCTACTCCAACCCTTATTCTGTGGAATTCATCACTTCCAGTTAAGCCAATTATGCTCTTGACTCCGTTGTGACCACCTGCACTGCCTTTTTTCCTGATTCTGATTGCCCCTCTTTTCAGAGCTATATCATCATATACAACTATGAATTCATCCTCGGTAGGTTTAATGAAATTCAGAGCCTGAACCACACTTTCCCCAGACAGATTCATATAGGTCATGGGCTTTAAAAGAACGGCTTTCTTTCCCCCGATAAAGCCTTCACCCACCATCCCCTTGTATTTTGACTTGTTAATATCTAAATTGTATTTGTCAGCTAAAAGGTCCAAAACCTCAAAGCCGGCATTATGTCTTGTGCCCACATATTGAGGTCCCGGATTACCCAGCCCTGTAATTAAAAACATCTTACCTCCGGTAACATCAAAAACCCGGAAGAATTGCTTCCAGGTATTGATAAATCTATTAAGTTAATTTGTAACCTATTTTTTTAAGCTTAATCAAATATACACTAAAATACTGCTGATTTTCAAGTCGCCAAAAACTTACATCAAGATATGAAGTTGAATAGGGGTTAATAAACCTTCATTGTCATCTTCATAGTTTTATCCATTCTCAATATTTCCACTGTTATCGGATCCCCGACCTTTTTACCCACAAGAGGCATGTCAATATTGTCATTTGGATCCACATCCTTGCCATCAATTTTAAGGATGATATCTGTAGGCAGAAGTCCACCCCTGTGGGCAGTTGAGCCTTCATTTACTCCTAAAATATAGTATACATTCTTCCTTAAGGGTTCATAGTAGATTGTTCTTCCTGTAACCCCCAGGGAGTAGGTAGTCTGACTGAGCTTTTTAATTATCTTGTCACATATGGTTTTAAGTTCATCATGCGGTATTACAGCACTTAAATTGTTATGCCCAATGAGTGATGACAATTTCTCGTTGACTAGTCCGATATATTCTCCGTCAACGGTTATACATATGCCTCCATCATTTCCGCCATATACAGGGGAAGCAACGAAGATGGTTTTTATTTTTGAGGTGTTTGCAGTTCCTTCCATTTCAATCAAGGAATTTCTTGAATGAATATTTCCAATGGTCAGGTTGACTCCGTCCCTTGTTCCAAAT
>JASDTM010000104.1:967-2479 GCA_041891535.1 Clostridiaceae bacterium | reverse complement strand
GCTCCAGACTCTTTAAATAGTAGGCTAATTTTCCAATGGTATTTTTAAGATCTACTTCAGTTTTTTGAGAAATATCAGTAAAAAATCCCAAAGAAAATACATTTACAAAATACATTCCGTTGACTCGCCCAATGTCCATATGTTGTACAGGGAGAGTAAGAATCTGCCTCATACATTCCTCAACATTCTGAGTCATACCAATATAATTTGCAAAGTCATTTGCAGTACCCATGGGTAAAATTCCAATGGGCAGATCTATATCATTGTTCATCATTTCATTGACGACACTGTTTACTGTTCCATCTCCCCCACCAATAAGGATCTGGCTGTAGCTGTCATCAAATTTTTTAAAAATGTGAGAAAGGTCAATGGTCCCATCTATTCTTAGGACATCCACCAGATAACCATCTTTTTGATACATCCTGATTACTGTATCAACCTGGGAACTTACCCTTCCATCTCCAGCCACTGGATTATAAAGGAATAAAGCTCTTTTGATTCCCGGAATCATAATGGATTTTTTCTTTATACTAGACACTGCTTGCCACCTCCTTTTGTAAAACCAAGTCTATTTCTTATATTTTATCACGAATGTAAGTGTTTCTAATATCATTGATGAGTTGAAATAAAAAAAGGAGACCGAAAACCGATCTCCAATACTTCTAATCAAAAAAACTTTCTCCGATAAATTCCCTTAAAACAGAATTCAAGGGTACAAATTTATCATCCAAATCTGTTACAAAGCTAAGCATTGTCAAAATTCTTTTTGCCTCATAATAATTAGGGCTTTCCTCAGGGATTTCCATTAATAAAGGAACAGCATGCTTCTTTAAAACCGGCAGTTCATAAACCAAATTAGTGTTGAACATTTCATCTGCCTCTTCCTGGAATGGGAAAATATTTTCCTTTTCACCCTTTGTAACCTTTTTAAAAAGTGTCAAGGTCTCATCTGATGAATAGCCCCTGGTTCTGTGATCCCTGACCATTCTCCTGATTTTTCTTACATCTGTAGTAGACACTCTGTTATGGTAATCAATATTAAGCTGGGTCAATGCACTTACATAGATCTTAAATTTATATTTATCATCAATATTGCTTAAAAGCTTTGGGTTTAAGGCATGGATACCTTCAATAATCATGATTCCATCCTCTGGTATCTGGATGGTATGTGTACCTGGTTCTCTTTCACCTGTTTTGAAATTAAATTTAGGTGGAGTAACCTCCTTACCCTCCAAAAGATCTCTGATATCCCTGTTAAAAGTATCTAAATCCATAGCCCTTAATGATTCATAATCATAGCTGCCATCAGGAAGAAGAGGTGTATCCACACGATTAACAAAGTAATTATCCATCTCAATTGGGTGAGGTGATTTACCATTAACCATCAGCTGCACCGAGAGTCTTTTTGATGAGGTGGTTTTTCCTGATGAGGATGGACCGGCAATCAGAACAATCTTGATATTTTCTTTACTTACAATCATTCCATTCATAACTGGGACTATATCTTGATTG
>JASDTM010000104.1:0-957 GCA_041891535.1 Clostridiaceae bacterium | reverse complement strand
TACCTTCTCCTCTGTCAATCATCTTGTTCAAGGATCCAAGCTTTCCTACTCCCAATATCTCGTCCCACTCACTTGTTTCTTTGAATATCTCATAAAGCTTGTCCTGGGCATAGAATTTGGGAACAGAGTGTGGCTCTGACAAAGAAGGATACATTAATACATATCCATTTTTATACTTAACAATATCAAACAGGTCAAGGTAGCCTGTATGGGAAGTTAAAGCCCCATAGAAGGTACCGTAAATCCCGCCCATTTCATAAACATCTATAGTTAATTCCTTTGGGACTGTTTCAAAAAGTGCAACCTTGTCCAGATAGCTTACCTTTTTAAAAAGCTCATTTGCTTCCATGGGATGCATACTAGTTTCATTTATGGGTATATCCCTGTCGACCAGCTCCTGCATTTTCTTTTTTATTTTCAAGCCTAGTTCTTTTTCATCCGGGGTTGATTTAATAAACTCAATATACAATCCCTTGCTTATTGAATGCTCTACATTCACAATAATCCCATGAAACAGCTCTTCAACGGCTGCAAGGAATAAAAATATTATGCTCCTTTCATAAACCCTGTTACCTTCCATGGTTTCTGTTGTAATTATCTCAAAATCATTGTCCGAAGCCTCGTCTGTTAATTCAAAAAATCTGAACCCCTTTTTGACTAACATAGGTCTGCCCTTAAAACCGCTTTGTCTTATGACGTCAATATATCTCAATTCAATCCTCCATATTCAATGTCAGGCAAATTCTATCAAACCTGCATTAATAATATCCCGTTATCCTTATTATAGTAGATTTTAGGCTGTTCGCCATTACTTTACACTTAATTCATGAAATCAACATTATAAATCCGATTAATAAAATCAATTTGATAATGAGAAAAGTTGACTAAAATGTTAGAATTGATTAAAGGTTTAACGATTTTAATAGGTGGGTGAGCTGATTATGAGTGAAATAGAAG
>JASDTM010000103.1:11240-16271 GCA_041891535.1 Clostridiaceae bacterium | reverse complement strand
TGTACGGAGCCATTTTAGGATTCCATCTTCTTGTCTGATGTCCGAAATGAACACCTGCTTCGAGTAACTGTTTCATTGATATTACTGACATAATTGTCCTCCTGGTTTTTTCCTCCACCCGTTTAAAAAATTACTAGAATCAACCAAGCTTTTTCACTAACGGATGTGTGTATTTTATACCTATAAAATATTATCACAACTTAATGTACTTTTCAATAGTGTAGATTTTTCGCCACACTTAACCCTCAATTTTTTATTTATGTGCAACTCAGTATATACCCCATTGCAGTTAAAACAAAAATTCCCATTAAAACAACAGCCATCCAATTATGGAAAAGCATATTAAAGCATGACTGTCAGACTCATTATTCCAAATGCATCTCCGTCTCTTCTGTATGAGTGATATAACAGAGAGTTTGAAAAGGTACTTTCTTCAGATGCATATATATTTTCAGGATTTACACCAAGTTTTTTGAACATATCTGCAATAATGCTGCTCAAATCAATGGTCCAGTGAGTTTCGTCCTTTCTTGATAAATAAACCTCACCAAACTTCTCCTTAAATCTGATTGCAAGCTCCTTCGTCACTTCAAAATCTTCTGAACCAATATGGGGTCCTAAAAGTACATGGCAGTCCTCAGCCTTTGTTCCATATTTCCTGTTGAGTAGTTCCAAGCCATTTTTACCAATTTCAAGTAAAGTACCCTTCCAACCGGAATGAAGATTTGCAATTGCACTGTTAACAGGATCATATATGACCAGTGGTACACAATCTGCCACTGTAACTGAAATGGCGGATCCCTTTTTATTTGTTATCATGCCATCAATGCCTTTAGTGACTTTATAATCATCCAGTAAGTACATATTATCCCCATTGGCTTTAAAATCGGATGTGTCAGAAATATCAGCTCCGTGGACCTGTCTCATGATATAGAGATTTTCAACATCCCCCGGTATTGCATCTATGAGTTTAGTATATTGCTCCTCAACTGTTCCAGTACCATAGTTAGTAGTAAAACCAAGATCCATGTCCTTGGTAGTCATCAAATTCTTTACTCCAAGCCTTGACAGGTCGTTGAATTCTATATACCTCACTCCATCTACAGTTTTCAAAGTGGTTGACGGAAATTTATATTCTGCTTTATATCTATCCATTTATATTCCTCCAAATAGCCCTATGTCTCAAAAACGATCAACGGAACAATTGTTTCAAAAGGTGTCAGCCCTGCATGGTTTCCCTTGAGTTTAAGAGTTTCTTCTCTTCTGTTAAATATTGCCTTATTTCCTGTTGCAATGGCTAAATAATCACCAATGCTTTCCTTAAATCTTGGGTTTTCATTTCCATTTCCAAATATTCCAGACCTTATGACTTCATCCTTGCTGTAAAGTAAATAATCTTCTCCAAAATAATACTTAAAGAGCTTTTCAAATTCATCACCACAATTGTCCTTAATATAAAATGCCAGAGCCCTTGGTTCAATTGAAGGTGGCCTTTTAAGTAGATTAGTCAATTCAGGATAATCTTTTATACACACATTTTCTGTATCTAATAAGCCATGGTCAGCTGTGATTATAAACAGTGTGTCATTGCTTACATTGACCAGATTCATTATTTCATTCTGGATTCTTTTTAATGTCCTTTTTGCATCCTTGGAATTTACACCGGAGTGATGCATTTTAGTATCCAAGTCAGGTAAATAGCCATAAATGAAATTCCTTGTATTGGTTGGTTCAGTAATTGTTTTATAAATTGTTCCAGTCAGTTCAACTATTCCCTTTACCTTATGATCAGAAAATGGAGATATTTCCATCGCATTAAATTCATGCAATCCTTCCAGTTTCTTGGAATTAATCAAGGTGACTAAATCTGTAAAAGGCAGATACCTTGATGCAACATGGTAATCTTCAAATACCATCCCGTCAGATCCGGTATTGGGGAAAACATCAATATTGTCTTCCACCTCTTTAAAGTACATGCTCCAGCCAAGCAAACCATGTTCAACTGGATAGAGTCCGGTTTTCAATGATGTTGTAGCTGCAACTGTCGTGGCTGGAAATACTGTTTTAAGATCTCCCAACCTATTAACTATAAATGGGGAATCTTCGTTTAAATTTAAATCCAAGAACATACTTCCCATGCCATCTATTACCAATAAAACCACATTTTTTGGATTCTTTGACAGCTTCTGGTCTAAAAATTCCAATGTTGGATGAAATGGAGTCAATTCAAAGTTTTTAAGGATTGAATTTGGTATTCCAATTATTGATTGTTCACCTGATATATCAAGCTTTCCATTGAGGTTCTTGTCCATATTAAAACCTTCTTTTGAGCTCCTCAATCAGCTTTGTATTCAATACCTGAATATGTGTACCCTTCATTCCCAATGATCTTGATTTAATTACTCCTGCTGACTCAAATTTTCTTAAGGCATTTACTATTACTGAACGAGTAATTCCCACCTTGTCAGCTATGTTAGAAGCAATCATCAAACAATCATTTCCATCAAATTCATTGAATATATGTTCACTGGCGGCAAGGTCCGAGTACGACAATGTCTTTATTGCTACCTTGACTATTTGAAGATTTCTTTCTTCCTCATCCCTGTCATTATGGATCTTGTTTATTATCTGAATAGAAAATATATTGGCTGCATTTTCCGCAACAATTAAATCTTCCTCTGAAAGCTTGTGTCCGTAAGTCATTGTGATCATGGTACCCAGTCTTTCATCCATGAAATAAAGTGGAAAATATGATGTATATTTATTTCTGATATCTGCTCCCTTTTCCATATTCAAAGACAGGGTGTCCGATGCATCCAATTCAAGAAGTGGTCCCTTAATGTCCTTCATCCCATTAACATATGTATCCGGTAGTTTGCCACCACCAAAAACATCCTTGTAGTCATCCAATATGATGTACTCAAAGGAATTGCTGTAATTCATGAGTTTACCTTCCATTGAGAAAAGATACACATTTGCATCCAGTTCTTCACTTAATAGTCATGTCACATCCTCATATCCGACTGAATTATTTATAGAGCCCTGCAACAGTTTATTGAACTTTCTTAGTCTTTTAATTAAGGTCATTATTTACACCCTCCTTCTTGTCCTGATACTAATCTAACATAACAAAAAAAGAGAGGCAATAAATTGTCTAAAAATTCAAATACTTTTCAATCGTTTCAAACAATTAATTCAAATCTGAATCTTCAGTTTATTGCCTCATCAAAAGGATTAATCCATATCATCCTTATTGACTTCTTCTTTTATTTTACTTATATGCTTACATGTGTCATCTGAGCATTGAAGATAGGTGCCCTTAGCCTTGGAGTATCTCTTGTTCATGATCTTTCCGCATTTTGGACAAGCTACATTAGTAGGTTCATACCATGATACAAATTTACATTCAGGGAAGTTTGAACAGCCAAAGAATTTGTTTCCCTTTTTACTCTTCTTAACCACCACATCACCGGTATGACAAACGGGGCACTTAACATCCAATTTTTCAACAATCGGTTTTGTGAATTTACACTCTGGGTAATCAGGGCAAGCAAGGAATTTTCCGAATCTGCCTCTTTTGACTATAAGGTTTTTACCACAAATATCGCAGGTTTCATCTGAAACCTCATCCTCTATAGTTACCTTCGAAACTTCCTTCTCGGCATTTAATATATCAACCTTTAAAGGAGCATAATAATCGCCGACTACCTTTCTCCAGTTTTCTACACCGGTCTCAATTGAATCAAGTCTTTCTTCCATGTTCGCTGTGAATTCAACATTTACAATGAACTTGAAGTAGTCTTCCATGATTGAGTTTACGATTTTACCAAGTTCAGTCGGCTTAATTGACTTTTTATCACGCTCTATATAGTCTCTTGCCAATAAAGTACTTATTGTAGGAGCATAGGTTGATGGTCTTCCAATACCAAGTTCCTCCAGTGTTTTTACGAAGGAGGCTTCTGTATACCTTGCTGGTGGCTGTGTAAAATGCTGCTCTGTCTTGATGCCGCCATTAACCAGTGTTTCCCCTTCTTTTAACTCAGGAATTGAAGTATTTTCTTCATCCTCATCCTTATATTCATAAAGCTTCATGAAACCATCGAATTTAATCTTATAACCAGAGGCTTTAAATGTATATTTTCCATTGTTGAAATCAACGGAAACAGTATCCATCACAGCGGAAGCCATTTGGCTTGCCACAAATCTCTGCCAAATCAATTTGTAGAGCTTGTACTGCTCTGGTTTTAAAGAATCCTTAAGCATTTCTGGATCCAAGGATACGTCTGATGGTCTTATTGCCTCATGGGCATCCTGGACATTCTTTTTACCTTTGTATACTCTTGGTGTACCCGGTGCATAGGAATTGCCGAACTTATCCTTGATATAGCCAAGTGCTGCATTTTGCGCTTCTGAAGATACTCTTACAGAGTCGGTTCTCATATAGGTAATCAATCCATGTGTACCCATTTTCTTGATATCCACACCTTCATACAGCTGTTGAGCTATGCTCATGGTTCTTTTGGTCTGGAAATTCAGTTTCTTGGATGCATCCTGCTGAAGGGTTGAAGTTGTAAATGGAGGTAGTGGATTTCTCCTTTTTTCTGCCTTTACTACTTTGCCGACAGTAAAGGTACCCTTTTCCAATTCTTTTTTTATTGCCTCAGCCTCAGCTTTAGTAGTTACCTTGGAATTCTTTCCTGAAATATGGGAAAGTCTGGCAGTTACTTTATTTTTACCTTTTAATAAATCAGCATCAATAGTCCAATACTCTTCAGGTTTAAAATTCAGAATTTCAGTTTCTCTGTCACATATTATTTTTAATGCAGCAGATTGAACTCTTCCTGCAGACAAACCCCATTTTACATTCTTCCAAAGGATAGGGCTTATTTCATAACCCACCAATCTGTCCAACACTCTTCTTGCCTGCTGGGCATCAACAAGATCCTCGTTAATGGGTCTCGCCTTCTTAATGGAAGATTTAACTGCATCCTTGGTTATTTCATTGAATTCTATTCTTATATTGTCCTTTCC
>JASDTM010000103.1:5348-11230 GCA_041891535.1 Clostridiaceae bacterium | reverse complement strand
ATCAAGGTTTAATATATTGGCAAGATGCCAGGATATAGCCTCCCCTTCACGGTCAGGGTCAGTTGCAAGATATACTTTATCCGCTTTTTTTGATTCCTTCCTTAATTTATTTAAAAGGTCTCCTTTTCCGCGAATGGATATATATTTAGGTTCAAAATTATTTTCAACATCAACACCCATCTGGCTTTTAGGCAGATCTCTGACATGTCCCATGGATGCTTCCACAACATAATTTTTACCCAGATATTTGCTTATGGTTTTAGCTTTTGCCGGTGACTCTACTATAACTAGATTAGTTGCCATAATTAAATGCAGTCCTATTTCTTTTAGACAGCACATCCTCCTTTTACCAGGTTAAATACTAATATGATTTAAATCATGAAATTAGAAATTTCATGTTTTTTATTTCTACATTATATGTATCAGACTTTTACCTCTGAACAATTTTAAATCTTATAGAGAATTTATAACATTGTCAACTTTACTTCATATATATGTTAAAAATTCCATGCTGGTAAAATTCCATTTCCAACATAATAGTATGATTTCTACCTGCCAAATCAATGATATAAATTTGGTTAAACATAATTTAGAATCTCACCTGGAGTACTTAAAATATCAGCCCCCATTGAAATAAGACTGTTACACCCTTTTCCTGAAATACTGAATATTTCATGTGGAATTGTAACAATCCTCTTACCATAGGAGTCAGCACATGTTGCAGTATGGAGGGAGCCGGAAATCTCAGTTGCCTCTGGTATAATCAAGAGCTCACCCAATTGAGCCATTATCCTGTTTCTTTCAGGAAAATAATATTTTTCAGGACGTTTAAAAGGCAGATATTCACTTATTATCAGTCCTCCGAGCATAACTATTTTCAGGAACAACTCCCTGTTTTGTGGTGGATATATATGATTTACTCCGCAGCCCAAAACACAGATTGTCTTAAGTCCAATATCCAGTGCAGTTGAATGAGCCACTGAATCAATTCCCAGTGCTCCGCCGGATACAATAGCTATGTCTAAATCCTTTAAAGAGGTAATTATCTCCCTTGTAGCCCTGACCCCATAATTAGATGCTTTTCTGGATCCTGCAAATGTAATGCACCTGGATTCTAAAAGCCCTATATCCCCTCTGTAAAATAATCCGCAGGGCTTATCAGGATATCTTCCAAATACCCTGTCAAACAGCTCCTCACCCGGAACTATAAACCCATCAACAGCTTCCATTGCTTCAAAATACTTCTTCTTCAATATTTCAATCGGCAATCCCCTAGCATCAGATTTATACTCAATTAATAATTTCTCGTATTCTCCCTTTAATTCCATTCTTTCCCTTGATGAAAAGTTCCCGGTACTCAGCCAAAAACCAAGTAGCTTAATATCCACATCCGCCACCCCTTCCAATTGAATAAAATCTCTAAACAGAATTATTCAATTGGCGTGTTAATATAAACAAAAAGTTATACCCAAATACCAAACGATATATTATTTGGTATTTGGGTACATTTTTAAGATTACATGAATTTATGAATCTATTTGACTATATTTCTTATGTAGCTTCTTCTATGGATCGGGCATGGACCAAGTGTTTTTAATGCATGGATATGTTCTGCTGAGCCATAGCCACTGTTCATATCAAAACCATAACCTGGATACTTGCCATCCATTTCTTCCATTAGTCTGTCACGATATACTTTGGCAATTATTGAAGCAGCAGCAATACACGCACTTTTACTGTCGCCTTTTATGATGCTTCTTCCTCTGATGTCAATTCCTCTGATGGGATATCCATCACTTAATATAAACTCAGGTTTAATTTTAAGATTCTTTATTGCTCCTATGAAAATATGGTTATTGCAAAAGGACACTCCAAGTTTATCTATATCCTCATTAGAGTGTTCAAAAATTGCCCAGGCAGCAGCTTTTTCAATGATTATAGGATAAAGCTCCTCCCTTTTCTTTTTCGAAAGTTTTTTACTGTCATTCAAACCTAATATCAGGTCCTCATTTTCAGGTCCTTCTTCCAGAATGACACAAGCTCCCACAATGGGTCCTGCAAGTGGCCCTCTGCCGACCTCATCAACACCTGCAACAAGCTTACCAAATTTTCTGTCAAAGTCATACATGGTTTTGACCCTGTCCAATTCAAGATTAAGCTTTTCCCGTGTTTTAATGATTGTATCTGCCAAGGCATTAACAGATGCTCTTTTATCGGCTTTGAGTCTATCTGTAAAATCATCACCTGCAGCTATACACTCCTTCATGGTCTCTTTTACAAACAGCTTTATTGCATTGGCATTCATTGATTCAAGGTCAAGAGAAATGTCATTATCCATTTACTGATTCCCCATGAATTTTAGTATCTTCAATCCTTGAGGATTCTGTATTACCATCTGACTGATCAGAAGGGCTCTCTGTTTCATTATCCCCCGGCCACTCAAGGCTTATCCTTCCAAGTCTTCCGCCTCTGTATTCATCTAAAAGCATTGCTGAAACCCTTGAATAATCAATCTCATTGCCCTTTAATATACATCCTCTTTTTATTGCAATTGAATCCATATCTGTAAGTGGGTCTCCACTTAAGCCTTCAAGTTTATACCTTTCAATCAGCCTGTCGGAGTAATGCTTGGATAACCTTTCAACCAACCTTAATGCCAGTGTCTCCGTATCCATTATTTCATCCTTTATAGCTCCAGTGAATGCAAGATTCAATGCAACTTTTTCATCCTCAAACTTAGGCCAAAGTATTCCGGGAGTATCCAAAAGTTCCATATTTTGACCAGTTTTGATCCATTGCTTATTCTTGGTTACTCCTGGCCTGTCTCCAACCTTTGCAATGGAGTTTTTTGCCATTCTGTTGATAAAGGAACTTTTACCCACATTCGGTATTCCTACCACCATTACTCTCATAATGTAGTTTCTAAGTCCTTTGTTTTTAGCCCTTTCCATCTTTTCAGCCAAAAGTTTTTCCAATGATGGTCTTATTCTATTAAGCCCATCCCCGGTCAATGAATTAACTTCCAAAAGCTCTGTAGTCTCATTGCTTAGGATTTCGCTCCATCTTTTTGTTATCTTGGCTTCTGCCAAGTCTGCTTTGTTTAATAAAATCAACCTTGGTTTATTCCCAAGAATTTTATCCACCTCTGGATTCATGGAGGATCTGACAATCCTGGCATCTCTGATTTCAATTACCGCATCGCATAATTTTAAGTTTTCAGTTATTTCCCTTCTGGTTTTGACCATATGTCCGGGAAACCAGTTAATCGGCATAATGATCCCTCCTTTATATATGAATTTATATTTTTAGTTTTTTCTTAGTTTTTATGTCCTTATTAATTTTAACCTATAAATATAAAAATAATAGGACTGATCCCTGTTATTAACAGAAGTCAGTCCCAATATTTCATAATTAAATGATTTGATCAGATAGAAGCAATTAGATTCTTTCTTTAACCTTTGCTGCCTTACCAACTCTATCTCTCAGATAGTATAGTTTAGCTCTTCTGACCTTACCTTTTCTGGTAACTTCAATCTTATCCACTGTTGGTGAATTGAAGGGGAATGTTCTTTCAACTCCTGTACCATAAGCAACTCTTCTTACAGTGAAAGTCTTTCTGGATCCGCCGCCCTGAATTTTAATTACAGTGCCTTCAAAAATCTGGATCCTTTCTCTTTTTTCTTCCTTGATCTTAACATGTACCTTGATGGTATCTCCAACATTGAATGCTGTTAAGGGTTCAGGACGAAGATTTTCGGCTTCAATAGCCTTGATTAATTCGTTCATTGTGTCTACCTCCATCTAATTTTTGATGATCTTGGACCATATTCTCCAGCGGACCACCCGCGTATTAACACAAAGAATATTGTACACGAAATAATTTCAAGAATCAATCGGTTTTCTTAATAAAATCCATCCATTTCTTCCGTATATTCAAAATCTTTTATTGACCACTCGGAATCCTTGTTAGGGTACTCATAAACCTCACCCTCCCAGGTTCTCATAAGCGCTTTCTCCCTGCCCCTTGAAATCATATATTCAGGCAGCATAGGAGTTTTACCCTTTCCGCCAGGTGCATTTATAATGTAGGTCGGTCTTGCCATACCGGATGTATATCCTGCAAGTTGCTCTATTATTTCTATTCCAGCATCAATGCTTGTTCTGAAATGAGAAGTACCTATAACTTCTTTTGCATGGAAAATATAATATGGTTTAACCCTTGCTTTTAAAAGCTCCTGGTTTAGTTTTTTCATTGTATGAGGGTCATCATTTATATTTTTCAAAAGAACTGCCTGATTACCCAACTGTATACCCGAATCAGCCAACATGCCAAGTGCCTTTCTTGAATCCTCTGTCAGCTCAATTGGGTGATTGCACTGAATATTCAAATATAATGGGTGATGCTTTTTAAGCATTTCACATAATTCAGGAGTCACTCTTTGAGGTATGGTAATGGGCATTCTGGTTCCAATTCGCTTTATCTCAACGTGTTCTATTTTATCAAGTTCCGATAGTAACCAATCAAGTCTGTCATCACCCAAGGTTAAGGGATCTCCACCTGTTATCAATATATCCCTTATTTCCGGATTGTCTTTAATATACTGTATTCCGTTCTCCAGGGCTTTCCTGCTTGCAGGAGCATCAAACTCACCAATGTTCCTTCTTCTTTGACAATGCCTGCAGTACATACCACATTGGTTGGTTACATTAATAATCAACCTGTCAGCATATCTTCTGGTTATTGTGTCTGCAGGGTTTGTAAATTCCTCGCACATTGGATCCGGCTTACCTTCCATATGCTCAACTTCTATCCCTAAGGGTATTGATTGTAAAAAAGTTGTATCCTCATAGTTTTCTTCAGGATCATTACTTTTTATCAAAGAAAGAAAATACGGTGAAATTGCCCATCTGAATTTCTTCTGGACTTTTTCTATTCCCTCAACCTGTCTTTTGGATAAAGGGATAAATTTCTTAAGCTCCTCAGCTGAAGTAATCCTGTTTGCCACTTGCCAATGCCAATCGTCCCATTCAGTTTGACCGACACCAAAGACCTGTTTGATTCTTTGCTGTCTGTCCCTTATTTCATCCTTCTCCTTTAGTCCGGTGCGAATATTCTCAACATTCTCTAAATAAGAACCTATCTTGCTTTTAAGTTCTTCTGCCCTTTTCAGCGATATTTCTCTTGGGGTGTTAGTGTTCATCTCAGTCATAAATATCCCTCCCATCATTTATAAAATCCAACTGCTTTTAACCCTTTTATACTTTTTAAATTTGTATTTTTATACTCTATATCCTGTAGATAAGTAGCATTATATCATATTTTCATAAAAATATTATCTAATTAGAATTTTTTGAAATAAGTTACATTTTTATCATTTTATTTAAGTTGTCACTTATGCTACTTTAATCGAAAATTCTGCTGTCCTCCATCAAATTTTAAATTTTCTATCTTTAGTTTTTTTGATTCATCAAATAATGTAATTCAAAAAAACGTTGAGCCTCAATGTATTTTCGTACATTGAGGCTCAACGCAGCAATCTTTGTTAATTATTATCTCCTTTTTTAGGTCTTTTTCCCTTAAAAGAGCTAATTGTGTCTATTTTTGATATTATTTTTTGGTCTTCTTTAGTTAAAACAAGTTTTGAATAAAGATCAGGCCTTAATTCCTTTGTTGCTTCAATGGACTTAAACCTTCTCCATTTTCTGATATTCTCATGGTGTCCGGATAAAAGAATCTCCGGTACTTCCATCCCTTCGAATACTTCAGGTCTGGTATATTGAGGATATTCAAGGGTTCCATCAGAAAATGATTCTTCCTCTGAACTTGAATCAGTTCCCAATACACCTGGAATTAATCTTGCTATTGAATCTATGATTGGAAC
>JASDTM010000103.1:0-5338 GCA_041891535.1 Clostridiaceae bacterium | reverse complement strand
CCCTTACTGCATCGATTACCGGCTGAACCATCATTACCATTCCCGGACCACCGCCATAGGGATAGTCATCTGCTTTTTTATGCTTATCCTTTGAAAAGTCCCTGATATTGACGAGATTCAGGGTAATTTTCCCACTTTCAATGGCTTTACCTAAAATACTGTGTTTCAATGGTTCAAACATTTCAGGAAAAAGTGTCAGAACATCAATCCTCATAATTCCATTCCTTCACTGGCTTTATTGTTATCTTTTTAGAGTCAATATCAATATCTGTAACAATTGTCTTCAAAGCAGGAATTAGTAGTTCCTTGGGCTCTTTGATCCAATAGACATCATTGGAGCCTGTTGAAATTACATCGAAGACAACTCCAAGTGGAGTACCCTCTGAATCGAATACCTCCATCCCCTTAAGCTCTTCAATATAAAACTCACCTTTTTTCTTTTTTACAGCATCTTCAATCCTAAGCTCAACAAATGCTTCCTTCAATATTCCAAGACTTTCAGGTGTGTCAAAACCTTCAAGCTTAAGTATTGCCCTGTCTGCTTGAAGTTTTACGAATAAAACCTTGTATTCAACATCTTTTATAATCACATATCTTAATCTTTTGAATCTTCTTATATCATCAGTCAAGGGGATGATTTTAACTTCTCCTTTGACTCCATGGGGCTTACCGACCTGTCCGATTGTTACTCTTTTATTTTCCATTATCTACACCTGTCCATATGGTTTTAATCATAGTATATTCTTTAATATTTCCAATTGAATTCTACATTTAAGTTTATCATAGGATTCATGTCAATAGATACCCAAGTGATCAGACGTGGTAATTTATACTCCACATAAGTCTGGTACAAAACTACATATGATAATAATTAAAGGCAGCCATTGGCTGCCTTTAATTATACAATTTCGATTAAAACCTTTTTGCCATCCCTTGCAGAAGCGGCTCTTACCAAAGTTCTCAAAGCCTTGGCAATCTTGCCCTGCTTTCCGATGACCTTACCCATGTCATCAGATGCAACTTTAAGTTCAAAAATAATGGTATCTCCATCTTCCTTTTCAGTGACGACAACCTCTTCCGGCTTGTCTACAAGTGATTTCGCCAGAAATTCAACTAGCTCTTTCATGGCTTATCCTTTTATGCTTCTTCAGTAGCAGGTGCTTCAGTTGTTTCAGCAGCTTCTTCAACTACTGGTGCTTCTGCTGCAGCTCTGGCCTTGGCATTGTTGATTCTCTCGTCAATTTTAGCTTTCTTTGCTGCATCAACCTTTGCTTTTCTTTCCCAGTTCTTTTCAGTCTTCTCAATGATTCCCTGATCTTCAAAAAGCTTAACAACTACTTCTGTAGGCTGTGCACCCTTCTTTATCCAGTCCTTAGCTTTTTCTCCATCAATCTGAACAACCTTTGGGTTTGCCAGTGGATTGTAGTATCCTATCTCTTCAATGAATCTTCCATCTCTTGGTGATCTTGAATCTGCAACTACTACTCTGTAGAAAGGAGCCTTATGAGTACCCATTCTTCTTAATCTGATTTTTACTGCCATTTATAATACCTCCGATTTATATGTAAACATGCCTAAAATGGCAAGTTTCCAAACATTCCTTTATTTTTTTTACCGGGCATGTTGTTACCCATTCTTTTCATTAATTTCTTTGATTCTTCCATGCCCTTAATGAGCTTGTTAACATCTTGTACCCTTACTCCGGCGCCCTTGGCAATCCTCTTTTTCCTCGAATTGTCGATTAGTTTTGGATTCCTTCTTTCCTTGGGAGTCATTGAGTATATTATGGATTCATTCATTTTAAGGGATTTTTCACCCTCATCAAAATCCATTCCTTGAAGTCCTGCTTTGTTCATACCCGGAATCATTTCCATTATCTTTGTAAGTGGTCCAAGCTTCTTCATTTGCTTCATCATTGAAAGATAGTCTTCAAAATTGAAGTCCCTGGTCATAAGCTTTTCGCCTAAGGCTTGAGCTTCATCACTGTCAATCTCAGATTGAGCTTTTTCAATCAGTGACATGACATCACCCATACCAAGTATTCTGGATGCCATTCTGTCAGGATGGAAGGTCTCAACATCATTCATCTTCTCGCCGATACCTGCAAGCTTAATTGGCTTACCAGTAATCTGACGTATTGATAATGCTGCACCACCCCTGGTGTCACCATCCAGCTTTGTAAGTACCACACCTGAAACACCGAGTTTTTCATCAAAGGACTGTGCAACATTTACTGCATCCTGTCCAGTCATTGAATCTACCACTAATAAGGTTTCCTGAGGATTGACCGCTTCTTTGATTTCTTTTAGCTCATCCATGAGCTCCTCATCAAGATGGAGTCTTCCTGCAGTATCTATGATGACAAAGTTACTTCCAAGTCTTCTGGCTTCTTCAATACCAGCTTTAGCTATTTCAACCGGTTTTACCTCAGTTCCCATGGAAAAAACAGGTACATCAATCTGCTTCCCTACAACTTCAAGCTGCTTTATTGCTGCCGGCCTATAAATATCACAGGCAACTAAAAGTGGCTTTCTGTTTTTGTTTTTACGCATGAATAATGCGATTTTACCTGCCATGGTAGTTTTACCTGCACCTTGGAGACCTACCAGCATAAATACCGACATACCTGAGTCTCTTAAGTGCAGCTCTGATTCCTCGCCGCCCATCAGCAGGGTCAGTTCATCATGAACTATTTTAACAACCATCTGTCCCGGGGTTAAAGAGCGCATTACATCTTCGCCCTTGGCCTTCTCACTGACATTGGCTATGAATTCTTTAACTATTTTGAAATTAACATCCGCTTCCAACAAAGCGAGCTTTACTTCCCGCATTGCTTCCTTGATGTCAGCTTCATTTATGGTTCCTTTGCCTCTTAATTTCTTAAGACTGGCCTGGAGTCTTTCACCTAAACTTTCAAAAGCCATGTGTTCCTCCTAAATACTTTCTATCAAAGTCTTAATCTCGGGAGTCAAGATTTCCTTACTTTCAAGCAGCTGGATCAATAGTAATTTCTTCTCCGCTGAACTATTTATTTTTTCCATTATTCCCAGCTTTTTTTCAAAGGCTTCCAGCTGTTTCTCAGTTCTTTTGATCATATCAAAAATCGCCTGCCTGCTGGATCCGTTAATATCAGCTATCTCAGCTAAGGAAAAATTTTCATCATAGTACATTCCCATGATGTTCCTTTGCTTTTGAGTCAACAGATTCTGGTACAATCCAAGAAGTAATGAAATTTCAAGTCTGTCCTGCATTTACTATCACCTGCCCTTGATGATGTTAACAAAAATAGAAATACCTGTCAAGTATTTTTACTTAACAGGTAAACATTTATTTTTTGTTTTCTCAAATCATATCTTCAGTCTTCTTAACCAATGCTATCATTGTCTCCATATCTTGGTTTAGATTGACCCTGACAGCATTTTTTTCCAACCCCTCATAGCTCTCACAGGAGATAACCTTCATACCTGCCTTCTCCATTACTCTTTCAAGATCTATATCGTCCTCATCAGTGTATAGCATAGTAATTGGAACATTTACTGAAGTCTCACCGTGCTTCAGCTTTCTTAAAGAAGTCAACAGCTCAGTTTTCCCGTCCACCACCTTATCATGGCAATAGTTAATCCAGTCATTGTCCATTAATTCCAATGCAAGTGATCCTGAGATATGTGTCATTGAGAAGGGTATATTAACCTTCTCATATTGTTTCATTATATCGACGTTTGATATGGCATATCCAAGCCTTAAACCTGCCCCACCCAATGCCTTTGAAAAAGTTCTTACAACTCCCAGGTTATCGTATTTATTAATCAGATTAACGGAAGAATCCTTAAAATCCATATAGTCCCCATAAGCTTCGTCAATTAACACAAAGCTCTCCATTTCCTTGGCCTTACTAATAATCATATCCAACTCAGAGAGTGGAATAATCTGACCTGTTGGATTATTTGGATTGTCTATATATATATATGCTCCTGGATTTACACTCACAGCTTCTATGAAATCACCTATATCAAATTTATAGTTATTCTCTTTTCTTAAAAATACTGGTTTATATACAGCCTCATATAGATTGAAATCATCAATAGCTGCAGGAAACTGGGGAGCTACACCAATAATAACTTTACCTTTGTCCAAAAACATTCTGTTAAAGGTCATTAATGCTCCGATAGAGCCCAATGAAAGACTTATCATCGAACTATCCAACTTAACCTCATTGCTGTATTTTTCAATTAATTTCCTTTTCATTTCTTCTTCTGTATGAGGGTACTCCCTGATTCCCTCAATAAGCTCTTTAGTGAACTTCAGTTGAGGGGTATATCCCCATGGATTGGTAACCAATGAACAGTAAAGAATATATTCAAAATCAGGTAGTTTGTCACTGTAATCTTTTCTTTTATAATCAATGATATTCTTCTTTAAACCGTACATTGTAAACCCCTTAGATATACAAACAAATCTTTGGTGGATATCTCCAGCATTTTTTGTATATTTATTTAATAATGGTTCCATTATACCCTTTTTACACTGGTTAATGCCAATACAGATAGTTAAAATATGGTTACTTATTGTATATTTATGCTATTTAAAAGCCCTTCCAAAAAAATTACAGTGAGTATATAAGTACTCACCGTAATTTTTTATGTGTTTCATTTTTTTATTTTACTTTGACTTCGTACAAATCAAGTCTCTTCACCAGGTTTACAGGCATGCCCTGCATGGTTGGAATTATTTCACCAAGATCTATTTCTTCGGTCAATATACCTTCTTTTTCATCCAGGCTTGCAATTATATTTCCCCAAGGATGTGTGATCATTGAGTGTCCCCAGGAAGTATAAACTCCCTTCTCATCCCTTGCTGGCGCACATGCAATTAAGAAGGTCTGGCTGTCCATTGCCCTGGCTCTCATTAAAAGCTCCCAATGGGCAGGACCTGTGGTCATGTTAAAAGCACCTGGCACAAACATCATTCTGCATCCCATGTTTTTATATATAGCAGTAAGTTCCGGGAATCTTACATCAAAGCAAATCATTAGCCCTGCTTTTCCAAACTCTGTATCAAAGGTTGTAAAAGAATCCCCTGCAGTCAATGAGTCGGATTCATGGAAGGAAATTCCTCCTTGAACATCCACATCAAACAGATGCATCTTCCTGTGCTTTGCAATTTCACAGCCTTCTCTGTTGAATACATAGGATGTGTTATAAACCTTGCCATCATAAGATTCCGGAATACTTCCTCCGATTAAATAAACAGAGTTTTTCGCTGCTTGTTTGCTTAAAAATTCCCTGGTTTTTACATGTCCTTCTTCAGCGTACAGAGGGAAGAAATCATGACGATAAGG
>JASDTM010000102.1:15021-16536 GCA_041891535.1 Clostridiaceae bacterium | reverse complement strand
GACAGGAATATTTGAAATAGGCGATACAACCATGAATATCTGGGATGCGTTAGAGGTAAATGAAAGTAGACTTGGTCAAATATTCTCATTGAATAAATCAAGGGGAGAAGCCATAGATAACATTGCTTTCAATGAAAGGACTTATAAACCATATGGTGGTCCGGTATTGGAATCTGACCCTGTTGCTTTGATAGTGGTAATGCCTGGTTCAAACTGTGAATATGACTTGGAAAGAGCTTTTGAAAAAGCAGGAGCAAAAACCAATACCTTTGTATTAAGAAACAGAAATAAGGAAGATCTTATCTGGTCTTCAGACGAGCTTGCAAAGGAAATCGGAAAATCTCAGATTTTAGTGCTTCCAGGTGGATTCTCCGCAGGAGATGAACCAGATGGGTCCGGAAAATTCATTGCCAATGTTTTAAGAAATGAAAAGATAAAAGCTGCAGTGAATGATTTAACCAAAGTAAGGGATGGTCTTATAATCGGAATATGTAACGGCTTCCAAGCCCTTATTAAAACCGGTTTGGTGCCTTACGGAGAAATTATTGAACCAAAAGAAGACATGCCGCTTCTTACAAATAACAAAGCAGGAAAGCATATGGATATTATTGCAAGGGTGAGAATTGCTTCTGTTAATTCACCTTGGATGAAGTATGTTGAAGTAGACGAAGCATATTCAGTTCCAATATCCCATGGCGAAGGCAGATTCATGGCAAGTGAAAAAGAAATGGAAAAGCTTTTGGCAAATGGTCAGGTAATAACCCAGTACTGTGATATGGATGATAATGCCACAATGGATGCTCCTTATAACCCTAACGGTTCAATGAACGGTGTGGAGGGTATAGTATCACCTTGCGGCCGTATCCTTGGCAAAATGGGACACAATGAAAGATGGGAAGATGGCTTGATGAGAAACTATATAGATAAATTTGACATGCAGATATTCAAAGCCGGCGTTGATTACTTTAAAAAGCAGTAGCCAAAGATTTAAAAAGGAGAAAACATTATGAAGGTCGGGATTATATTTGGTTCCATGAGTGATATGGAAATCATGAGAAAGGCATACAATGTTTTGACTGAATTCGGTGTTGAAACAGAAAGCTATGCTTTATCTGCTCATAGAGTACCAGAGGAATTAAAAGAAAGAGTTATAGATATGGAAGAAAGAGGATTTGAGGTCTTCATAGCCGGTGCAGGATTGGCTGCACATCTGCCTGGGGTTTTAGCTTCAATGACAGTAAAACCTGTTATCGGAGTTCCTTTAAAAGGAGCCTTGGAAGGCCTTGATGCACTTTTGTCCATAGTTCAGATGCCTAAAAGAGTTCCAGTTGCAACAGTTGGGATTAATAATGCTGAGAATGCCGGACTTTTGGCAGTTCAGATACTTTCATTAAAATATCCGGAACTGGAAGACAAATTAAAGGCATCCAGATTGAAAATGAAAAAAGATATGTTAGGTGAAAATTTGGGGAAAGTAGAATTCCTGTAAATCAAAAGGGGTAATATTATGTGCTT
>JASDTM010000102.1:811-15011 GCA_041891535.1 Clostridiaceae bacterium | reverse complement strand
TGCTTTATTGAAGATGATGACAAACTTAAGGACGAATGTGGCGTAATCGGGATCAATTCCTTCTCAGGACAGGATGTATCAAAATTGGCTTATCTGGGACTTTATGCTTTGCAGCACAGAGGCCAGGAGTCAGCTGGTATAGCATCAAACTACAAGAGTGAGATCATATTGAGAAAAAGTATGGGATTGGTTGAAGACGCGCTATCAGAGGACGATCTTAACGCACTGAAGGGACCGGTGGCAATTGGACATGTAAGATATACAAACAATGCAGATCTTAATGTCATCAACGCACAGCCTCTTGTTGGTAAATCCAAGTATGGACAGATTTCAATCGCTCATAACGGAGCATTGGTCAATGGAAACAGTTTAAAGGAGCTTTTGGAAGATTCAGGAGTACTTTTCCAGACAAACATCGACTCAGAGGTTATCTTAAACCTTATTGTTCGAAATGCCGCAAAGGGTGTGGAAAAGGGATTAAAGACTGCTCTTAATTTGATAAAGGGTGCATATGCACTGACTTTAGCAAAGGACGACATGTTGATCGGTATCCGTGATCCATATGGAATAAGACCACTTATCTTGGGTAAAACTGATGACAACTACATTCTTGCAAGTGAATCCTGTGCCTTTGATGCCATTGGAGCAACAATTGTAAGGGATATAGAAGCAGGTGAAATGGTGATAATAAGGGGACAGGAAGTTGAATCCATAAAATACTCTGAGAAAACTGAAAACAACCTTTGTTCTTTTGAATATATCTATTTTGCAAGACCCGATTCAGTTATAGACGGCTTGGCTGTCCATACTGCAAGAGTAAACCTTGGCAAGATGCTTTATGAAGAATACCCGGTTGAAGCAGATTTAGTCATTGGAGTACCTGACTCAGGACTTGCTGCAGCACTGGGGTACTCAAGGGCATCGGGAATACCATTTGACCTGGGATTCAACAAAAATAAGTATATTGGAAGAACCTTCATAGCTCCTTCTCAGGAGATAAGGGAGAGAAACGTAAATATCAAGCTGAACGCCATTAGAGACGTGGTGGAAGGCAAAAGAATAGTATTAATAGATGACTCAATAGTCAGGGGGACAACCTCAAGAAAGCTTATTGAAACCCTTAGATTTGCCGGAGCAAAAGAGATACATTTCAGAGTCTCTTCACCAATGGTTAAACACCCATGCTTCTTTGGTATAGATACTCCATACAGGGAAAGCTTAATTGCTGCAAGAATGTCAAAGGAAGAAATCAAGGACGAAATCGGGGCAGATTCACTTGAATTTATTTCAAGACAAGGTCTTCAAAAATCCTTGGAAGAAACAAAGGGATATTGCACAGGCTGCTTCTTCGGAGTATATCCAATGTCAATTCTTCAGGACTAGAAAAATATATAACAACTGTATTTATTAAATTAAAATGGATGGAGATTTTATGAAAATAGATTATAAGTCCTCAGGTGTAGATATCCATGAAGGGTATAAATCTGTGGAGAAAATTAAAAACCTTGCTTCTAAAACACTTAATTCAAATGTACTTTCAATGATTGGATCCTTTGGTGCATTGATGAGATTGCCTGAAGGCTATAAAAAACCTGTTCTGGTGTCAGGTACTGATGGTGTGGGAACTAAACTCAAAGTTGCTTTTGCACTTGAAAAATATGATACCTTCGGGATTGATGCAGTTGCCATGTGTGTCAATGACATTCTTTGTCATGGAGCAGAACCATTATTCTTCTTGGACTATTTAGCATGCGGAAAGCTGGATTCAGAAATATCAGCACAAATAGTCAAAGGTGTCGCTGATGGATGTCTTCTTGGTGAACTTGCATTAATTGGCGGAGAAACAGCTGAAATGCCAGGCTTTTATGAACCGGGAGAATATGATATTGCAGGTTTTGCTGTAGGTGTAGTAGAAGAAGATAAAATTATAGACGGCAAGAAAGTAAAAGAAGGGGATGTTCTCATTGGATTAAAATCCAGTGGGTTCCACTCAAATGGTTATTCATTGATAAGAAAGCTGTTCACTGATTACAATGAAATTTTTGAAGGCAGAACAATTGGAGAACATCTTATTGAACCAACAAGAATATATGTAAAATCAGTCAGGGCTCTTTTGGAGAAGGTCGATGTCCACTCCATGGCACATATTACTGGTGGAGGTTTTATAGAAAACATTCCAAGAATGTATCCCGGTTCTGATTTAACAGCATTTATCGACAAATCCAGCTATGAAGTTCCACCAATATTCAATGAGGCAATAAAAAGAGGGGCTGACCCTGAGACAATATACAACACCTTTAATATGGGAATCGGGTTTGTCATTGCAGTTTCTAAAGAAGATAAGGAAGAAACCATTGCAGTTTTAAAAGCAAATGGAGAAGATCCTGTAGAAATAGGATATATGGGCAAGGGTTCAGATGTCATATGTATAAAATAGGCATATTGATCTCCGGAACAGGCTCCAATATGAAGAGTCTGATAGATTACTCAATATCTGAAAAAAACACAGGAAAAACCAAATATAAAGTATGCAAGGTAATATCCGACAGGGATGCTAAGGGAATTGAAACAGCTGCATCATATGGAATAGAAACAATATCTTTAAACAGAAAAGATAAAAACTTTAACGTAAATCTTCTGGAAGAAGTAAAAGGTTTGGACATAATCGTTCTTGCAGGTTTTTTATCCATAGTTCCAGATGAAATCATAGAATTGTTCAAGGGCAGAATAATCAATATACATCCATCTCTCCTGCCAAAATTTGGTGGTATTGGAATGTATGGTTTAAAGGTCCATGAAGGGGTTATTGCAAATCATGAGAAAGAATCCGGTTGTACTGTACACCTTGTAACTAATGATGTTGACATGGGAAGGATCCTGGTGCAAAAAACTGTACCTGTTAAAACTTCAGATACTCCTGAAGTTTTACAAAAGAGGATATTAGTTGAAGAACATATTGCCATAGTCGAAGGGTTATTAAAGCTTATTAAAAATTTGGAGGATGAAATGAATTCAAAAAATGCATTGATTTCGGTTTTTGATAAAACTGGGGTCAAGGAATTGGCGGAATACTTATTAAGTGCAGGTTGGAATATTATATCCTCCGGTGGTACTTATAAATTTCTGAAGGATAGTGGTTTTGAAGTAAAAATGGTTGAGGATGTCACAGGTTCACCGGAAATTTTAAACGGAAGAGTTAAAACCCTGCATCCAAGAATCCATGGTGGTATCCTTGCAATCCGTGACAATAAAGACCATATGGAGACTCTAAAAAAGCATGAAATTGGAACAATCGACCTGGTTTGTGTAAATCTATATCCATTTGAGAAGAAAGCAAAGGAAAATCTCTCATTTGAAGAAATGATTGAATTCATTGATATTGGTGGTCCTTCAATGTTAAGATCTGCTGCCAAAAACTTTAAAGATGTAATAGTATTGTCAGATCCAAGTCAGTATGAAACCTTTATTGAAAAATCAAAAATGGATTCAATAGATACAAATTACAGAGCCAGATTAGCCTTCGAAGTTTTTTCAAAGACATCCCATTATGACAATGAAATTTCAAAGTATTTGAAAAATTCCGAAGTTCTTTCTGATAAAACAGGGTATGAGGAAGAAACCTTAATAGATATTGTAGAAGATTCAATTACTTTAAATCTGAATAAGGTTAAAAATCTAAAGTACGGAGAAAATCCTCATCAGAAGGGTGCCTTCTATGAAATAGAAGGAGTCAAAGGGTTCATGACTGATTTTGAGCAGTTAAAAGGAAATGACCTTGGCTATATAAACTACAAGGACTTGGAATCAGCCTGGAGAATTGTTTGTGATTTCGATGAAATAGCCTGTGCAGCAATTAAACATAATACACCTTGTGGTGTAGCTTTAGGTAATGATCCACTGGATGCATACAGCAAGGCTTTCCAGTGTGATCCTGTATCCATATTTGGTGGAATTGTTGCAGTAAACAGGGAAATAGATGGTAAATGCGCCTCCAAAATGGCTGAAATCATGCTCCATATTGTTGCTGCACCAAGCTTTACTGAGGAAGCTTTGGAAGTTTTAAACAAGAAGAAAAATCTAATAATAATTAAAATGAATTCCCAACCTTCAGGAAATAAGACAATTGTCTCCTGTGATGGAGGATTATTAATTCAGGATGATGATATTGAGCTATATGAGAAAACTGAAGTTGTTACAAAAACAGCTCCAACAGAAGATGAACTTGAAGAATTAAAATTTGCCATGCAGGTTGTTAAATTTGTAAAAAGCAATGCAATCGTGGTCAGCAAAAACAAAATGGCAGTGGGAATCGGTGGTGGATTTGTAAACAGGATAGATGCAGCTGAGTATGCTTTAAAAGGCAACGAAGGTCCGTTGGTCATGGCATCAGATGCCTTCTTCCCATTTGATGATGTTGTAACTTTGGCAGGGAAAATGGGGGTTACTTCAATTATCCAACCAGGTGGTTCAGTCAATGACAAGCTGTCGGTTGATAAATGTGATGAACTTGGAATCTCAATGGTTATCACAGGAATGAGACATTTCAGACATTAATCAATGTACTTAAGACAAGGAGCTTATATGAACATTTTAGTAATGGGCAGCGGAGGCAGGGAACATGCCTTGAGCTACCACCTGTCAAAATCTGATTCAGTTGATAAAATATATGTTTATCCGGGAAACCCTGGTATAAATATAGAAAAGAAATGTGAAACGATAAGTGAGATTTCTTCTGAAAATCTAATCTTCTTTGCCATAAATAACAAGGTTGAACTTGTTGTTATTGGACCTGAGCAGGAATTGATGGACGGCTGGGGTGACAGATTCAGAGAAAAAGGAATCAAAGTTTTCGGCCCAGGTATGAAAGAGGCTATGTTGGAGGGAAGTAAGTCCTTCTCCAAGGAATTCATGAAGAAGTACGGCGTTTCAACCGCTTCATATGAGGTATTCACCGATGAAAAATCAGCTGAAGAATATATAAACCAAACTGGATCTTATCCAATTGTTGTTAAAGCTTCAGGACTGTGTGCTGGCAAGGGTGTAATAATTGCAGAAACTAAAGAAGATGCAATAAATGCAGTTAAGTCCATAATGAGTGATAAAATTTTCAAGTCTGCAGGTGATACTGTTGTTATTGAAGAATTTTTAAGGGGTAAGGAAACCAGTATATTATCTATATATGACGGTGAGAATATTTATCCCATGGCCTCATCCATGGATCATAAAAAAATATTTGACGGGGAAAAGGGTCCTAATACCGGCGGTATGGGTACAATTTCTCCATCACCATATTTTGACAAAAGTACTGAAGAAGATTTTATTGAAAATATTTTAAAACCAACACTTAATGGATTAAAATCAGAAAACATGACTGATCCTGCCTGTATTTTCTTCGGACTCATGTTGACTGACAAGGGAGTTAAACTCTTAGAATACAATATAAGATTCGGAGACCCTGAAACACAGGTGGTACTGTCCAGGCTTACAGGGGATCTTAAGGAAATTCTCTACTCTGCAGCAGATGGTAACACTAAATATGATGAGCTTACCTTTAAAGATGATATCTCTCTTTGTGTAATCGGAGCCGCTCCAGGTTATCCCGGGGTAATCGAAAAGGGTATTCCAATAAATTTACCAAAAGAAGATGGAATAAAGGTATTCTACGCCGGAGTCGGAGGTACTGAAGAAAGTCTTGTCTCAACAGGAGGCAGAATATTCGGTGTTACATCCAACGGGGACGATAAAGTCTCAGTCAGGGAGAAAATCCAGAATTACTTTGATAACTATGTACCAGAAGTAATTCAATACCGCAAAGATATAGGCAATGTATGATTATCCACATCGAGTAAATCAGAACATAAAATACATATTTATAATGGTGTCAGGCACGTTTTATAACGTGTTTTGACACCATTTTTGTATACTTGAAATGAAATTTAGCATGCTGGAATTGAAAATATGAAATATTCTTAATGAAGCTTTAATTTTTCATGGATATTATGTGATTAATGAGTAATCTATTTTTGGTTTACGGATTTTATGAAAGGAGGTAAACAATATGACGCTTTTATGGGTAATCCTTATCGCCATTGTTATAGTTCTTGATATGACAACCAGTAACATTTTATATTCCTGGATGTCACTTGGATTTGTTGCAGCATTGGTGGTACAGAGTTTTGGGTTCGGCAGTTCAGCTCAAATAATGACAGCATGTATAGTTGGAGCACTTTCTTTTATAGTGGGCTCATATATCAGTAATAAATATATAAAGACCACAATTGATCCTAGCCCGATACTGATAGACAAGATAATCGGAACAACGCATACTGCAAATAAAATTATAGGTGAGGAAACTCAATATAAGATAAACGGCATATATTGGACACTTAAAAATGAGGGTCCGGACTTGGAAATTGGTGAAAAATTTCGTATAGTTGGAATTAAGAGCAATAAACTTTATATAACAAAGGAGAGAGATTAATGGGAAACATACCTTTCATACCGATCATTCTTGTAGTACTTGCATTGGCAGTCATTCTTTCAACAGTAAAAATCGTCAACACCGGTTATGTTTACGTAGTGGAGAGGTTAGGACAGTTTTATAAGGTACTTCAACCAGGACTTCATATCATTCTTCCTTTCATGGATTTCGTAAGAAAAAAGATATCGATGAAGCAACAGATACTCGATATTCAGCCACAGAACGTTATAACAAAGGATAACGTTAAGATCTCAGTTGATAATGTTATATTCTACCAGGTCTTAAATGCAAAGGACGCTGTTTATAACATTGAAAACTATGTTTCAGGTATTATGTACTCAACCATAACCAACATGAGAAATATCATAGGTGATATGACACTTGATGAAGTTCTTGCAGGTAGAGACAAAATCAATGCCAAACTTTTGGATATCGTTGATGCCATAACAGATGCTTACGGAATAAAAATTTTATCAGTTGAAATAAAGAACATTGTACCACCTGAAGAAATCCAGAACGCCATGGAAAAGCAGATGAAGGCAGAAAGAGAAAAAAGAGCAGCCATCCTTATTGCAGAAGGTGATAGAAACTCATCCATAGCAAGAGCAGAAGGTGAGAAGCAGTCCAATATCTTAAGAGCTGAAGCAGAAAAGGAATCAAACATCAGAAGAGCTGAAGGTTTAAGAGAGTCCCAGTTACTTGAAGCTGAAGGTAAAGCAAAGGCCATAGAGCTGATAGCAATGGCAGATGCAGAAGCCATCATGAAGGTAAACAAGGCGATTATCGATTCCGGAACAGACGAAAGAGTAATTGCATTAAAGCAGGTAGAGGCATTAAAGGAACTGGCAAGTTCACCGGCAAACAAGCTTATACTTCCTTCAGATTCAGTTTCAAGCTTAGGATCAATCGCTGCAATGGCAGAGGTTCTAAAAGGAACGAAACAAGGTTAATAAAAAATAATATAATTATAACTAGCAGCAGGTTTTCCAAATGGGATAAACCTGCTGTTTTGATGTATAATAAGATTGTTAAAAATTTGTACGGGGATATAAAATGAACAAAGTAGCTATAATAACCGGTGCCAGTAAGGGCATCGGAAGTACAATTGCAAAAAGACTCGCAAAAGAAGGGATATATGTAGTAATTAACTATTTAAAGAATAAGGATCTTGCACAGGCTGTAAAGGAAGAGATAAATTCCATGGGCGTTTATGCAGATATCTTTTGTGCGGATGTAAGTAACTTTGAAGAAGCAAAGGCTTTAGTAAATCATACAATTGAAAAATGCGGAAGACTTGATATTCTGGTTAATAATGCCGGAATCAGTTACCATGGACTTCTCCTTGATATGAATGAAGAAGACTATGACAAGTTGATGGATATAAATTTAAAAGGTGCCTTCAACATGACCAGGCATGCATTACCACATCTTTTAAAAACACAGGGATCTATCCTTAACATGTCCAGTATCTGGTCGGAAGCAGGTGCCTCTAACGAAGTTGTTTATTCAATGACAAAGGCCGGGATAAACATGTTTACTAAATCACTGGCTAAAGAAGTTGCCACAAGTGGAGTAAGAGTTAATTCAATAGCTCCGGGTCTAATCGATACAGACATGAACAATAACTTAAGTGAAACAGAAAAAAATGAAATAACATCATATCTTGCATCAAAGCGTATTGGAACTACAATGGATATTGCAAATCTAGCTGCATTTTTATTAAGTGATGATGCACAGTATATCAATGGACAGATTATAACCGTAGATGGTGGATATATTTAACAAAAGAGGGGCGTATAAAAATGGGTAAATTAACAGTAAACGAAAATGCTTTGGAAACAATGCTCTATATTTGGGCAGCAATCAAAGATAAGGAAAAAATTTCTGACATATTCCTGTCTGATTTTGCAGAATCACCAGAAATGGAAGGAAGCTATGACACTGAATTTACAAGACAGTCAGTAATTAAAGTATTGTCTGCCATATCAAACAGAGAAAGACTTAACAACTGTACCAAGAAAGAATCCAGGTTTTGGAACTACAACATGTGGATGCTCGAAGACCCTGAGATGACAAAGATGATGCTGACACCGGTAAAACAACTAAATATTGATGACCTGGCAAAGCCTGAATCAGATGATATTGAAGTAATATTCTTCCCGGGACACATGGATACTTACAAAATCCTTGGTAATAAACTCTTCATCAATTTCTTTGCAGTTAAAACCGACATGTTTGATGAATCAGTAATAACAATAGAAGATAAGCCAATTAAAGATTTCATAGCTGAAAAACTCACAGAAATCTAAGCTGGAACAACTAAATTAACATTCATATACTAACATGATAAAACCAATGATAAAGGAGCTCTATCACAATTTCAGAGCTCCTTTTATCATTGGTAAGTTAATCGCTAATCATTGATTGTATTATAGAATACATAATTTACAGTTTTTTTTGGTGATGATTTTTTGAATAGATGTTAAATGTAAATATCCTTTGATTCAGCTTTAAAATCAGAGATTGCATTCATTTCTTTAATAAGCTCTGTAATCGGCTTTTCGATGGATCTTGCATCGATTCTGGACAGTGAGATTCGGAGACCTTTTATTTCCCGGGTTATAGAGAATTCCACATCTGATCTGAATCTATATCCTTTTTGATCCAAAATATCCAGTAATTCCATTGTCCTGAAGGTTTGTGGAAGCTCTATATAAGCATACATTCCGGATTTTGGAACAAAGAATGGATAGGGACAGGTTTTATCTAAAATATTCCTCAAAATATCACATTTCTCAGTCATTTTTTCTTTAAGGTTCTTAATATTCTTCTCATATTCCTCAGAGTTTAAATATCTGTCCAAAACATCCTGAGAAATCAGTGAAGCTCCAGTATTCATGAAGTTATTCGTCTTTGATATTTGTTCTTTTAGATTATCAGGGACTATCATGGAACAAAGTCTTAAAGAAGGGGAGATTGTCTTTGAAAAACTCCTTACATAGATTACTCTGTCAGGATCATCTTTAAAAAGGGGTTCTCCTTCAGACAATTCATTTAAATAATCATCTTCAATAATGTAGAAGTCATATACTCTGGCAAGTTCCAGCACTCTTTTCCTGGTTTCCCTATCCAGGGATGTACCAAGTGGATTATGATTTCTTGTCATAGTATAAAAATATTTAAAGTCCTTATTTTTTGCCTTTTTTTCAAGTTCTGCCAAATCAAGTCCATTCAAGCTTCTGTTGATGTATTGGATATTCTTGCCATATGCTTCCATTGCACCAACAAGCAGGTTGTAAGTTGGGTTCTCAAGAAGCATATTTTCATTTTCTCTTATTGAAATTGCAATCATCAGGTTAATGAAATTTTGTGTGCCTGATAATATGAAAACTCTTGATTTATCAATGTTTAAATCAAAGGAATCTGCAATATTCTCCCTTAATTTTTCATAACCCCTAGAATAGCTGTAGTTAAGTATTCCGATATTATTGTCCTTGAAGCTGCTGGCATATGCTTTTTCCATGGAATCAAAGGGGAGATAAGAAGATAGGGGGATACCAGAATAAAAGTCGAATTCATTTTCTCCTTCTTTTCTGTTGGGGTTGATGTAGTAACCAGATTTTGGAGCGGAATAAATAATTCCAAGTGCTTCAAGCTCTGAATAAGCTTTTATGACAGTTGAATTTGAACATGAAAATTTAATTGCCAATCCTCTGATTGAAGGCAGCTTGTTTTTAAATGTGCCCTTGTTTATTTCTGATTTTATATATTCCATGATTTCCATATATTTAAATTCCATGTTATTCCTCCATTGTCAAAATCTGGCTTTTTAGGCCAGATTGACATAACAGTCATATTCAAAATTATACCATACAGTCGTAAATATTAGATTACAGATTGGAAATCGCATGGAATTGTACTTATTAACCAGGTATACAGATGAATGGGATATTGTTCAGTACAAATGAAATTTACTGAATTGTTTTAATGGGAAAAGCGGCTTACGTCGCTTTATTGAGTGGTTTTAAATTAGTGTTCTTCCATATTCGAAGGCTGCAATATTAGCATCGACTGTTTTAGGTGGAACCTTGGTTGTTATTGCTTTTTTAAAGCTTTCTTCAGATATTGAAACTAGCTTGGATAGAACTCCTAACAGGATTGTGTTAGCAACTTTTATATTGCCAAGCTTTCTTGCCTCAGCTTCTGTATCTATTACCATGAGATTTTTATTGGTTGCTTTAATTTGTTCTTCTATATCTGTCGGGTAATTTTCCTTCTCCATGATGACAAGGTTTGGCATAATCTTCTTTTTGTTCATTAAAACTGTACCGCCTTCTTTAACCTCATCCAAATATCTTAAGGTTTCCAATTCTTCAAGGCCAAGGAGGACATCTACAGACTTCTTAGGGAAATTTGGTGTAGTAACTTTTTCACCGAATCTTACAGACCCAAATATTTTTCCGCCTCTTTGAGATAACCCAATAACATCATTACTTGCAATTTCATATCCATCTAAAAAAGCTGCGTTGGAAATTATATCTGTTGTAAGTACCAATCCTTGACCGCCTACGCCGCCGATCATTATGTTGACTATTTCCATACTTTTGTCATCTCCTTTAACGGTTTAATTGCATTAACAGGACAAACCTGAGAACATACAGAACAGCCAACACACATATCTGCATCAATATGGCTCTTTAAGGCATCAATTTCCTTGTACTTATGCATATTTATCGGTGGACAGTTAGTATTGACACAGTTTCTGCATCCGATACAAATGGATGGATCAACAGCATAAGGAGGGTTGACTATTTTGAAGTTCAAGGCGCAAGGTCTTGTCATGATCAAAACTGAAATACCCGGTCTTCTCATGGCTTCCTTCAGTGTCTTTTGAAGTGCTTTAACCTGGAATTGGTCAACTACTTCCACATCTGTAATTCCACATGCTTCAACTATATTTTTTATTGAAACAAAGTGCTGTGGTTCTTCTTTATTATCATCCTTATATAGTTCATTTGTGGTAACAGTCTTTTGACCACCTGTCATGGCGGTTGTTCTGTTATCCATGCAGACCACAGTGATATTTTCTTCAACATCAGCTAATTGAACTACTCCGGATAGTCCTGAATGGAAGAAGGTACCATCACCAATTGTACAAACAAGTGGTTTTTCAATACCTGCTAATCTGTTGGCCTTGGCCATACCTATGACCATTCCGATCGATGCACCCATGGAACTATTCGTGTAATGTACTTCAAATGGGGGCAGGAAACCTAAGGAATAACATCCAATGTCTCCTATGACAGTTGCCTTTGCTTTCTTTAATGCATCAAATACAGGTCTGTGAGGACATCCTGCACAAAGCATAGGGGATCTTTCAGTGACCTTTTTTAATTCATCCTGATTAACAGGGGTATTGTTTGAATTATTTTCTTCTGTGTTTAAAAGAACTCCGGCTTCTTGCAAGCCTTTTTTAACATCTTCGAAATTGAGTTCTCCGGTGAATGAGAAGTATTTTTTACCCTCACATTCAATTCCATTGCTTTTTAATTCCTTTTCCATGACTGGCATAAGTTCTTCCAAAACAATTACTTTCTTGTAGGATTTAGAAATATCTTTTATTTTCTCAACAGGAAGTGGCCATATCATACCAAGCTTATAAATATCGGCTTTTGGATTTATCTCCTTTAATACGCCATATACCATACCTGAAGTTATTATTAATACATCTGAACCATTCTTCTCAAGAGAATTCAGAGTGAATGATTCGTTGTATTTCGACATATCTTCCATACGTTCTTTCATAAAGTATTGTTGTTTATTGGAATGGGGAGGAAGCATGCAAAAATTTGCCTGATCCTCAGTAAATCCTGTGATAACTGAATCCCTTCTTCTTTCAGTCTCAACTATTCCCCTTGCATGGCAGAGTCTTGACATAATTCTCAGCATAACAGGAGTTTTAAATTTTTCTGATAATTTAAGTGCTTCAGCAGTAAAAGTCTTTGCCTCCATTGGTGTGGATGGATCTAAAACAGGTATGTTGGCAAATTGCGCCAAAACTCTGGAATCCTGCTCATTCTGTGATGAGGTAAGACCTGGGTCATCTCCAATAGCAATAACAAAACCACCAACTGTTCTGGTTTGTGTGAAAGTCATAAATGGATCCAAGGCAATATTTAGTCCAACATGTTTCATTATTACCATGGACCTGGCTCCAGTGATTGAAGCTCCCATTGCCATTTCCATGGCAACTTTTTCGTTGGTTGCCCAATTGGCATCTATTTCCTTAAATCCCATTAAAGTGTCAGTAATAGAAACGGTGGGGGAACCAGGATACGCTGCCGATACCTTACCACCTGCCTCCCAGAATCCTCTGGCAACTGCTTCATTTCCCGTCATGACCAATTTTTCTGTCAAATCAATTTACCTCCATAGTGAATGAATAGTTATATTCCTATATTATTATAACAATATAAACGATTTCCATGAAATAATATTAAAAAAAGTCGTGTTTAATGTGAAATAATTCAAATCCTTAAATTTATATTGCCATTTTTAATAAATAATGCCATAGTAATGTAACTTTATTGTTAATATGGAAATTATGTGAAATAAATGCTATAATGAGTGGATTCATTTAACAATTATTAGATAATACATGTTTTTTGAAGATAAAAAATTTCAGGAACAAGAAATTTATTTTGATACGCCTGGGAAAATTGGAGTTTTAATGATTGGAATAAATGACCGTATACTCAATAACGGTCTTCGAATAATAACTGTAAAAAAACCAGGTGCTTTAATGGCAATAAACCTTGGCATAAAATCCGGTGCACTTTATGAAACTGAGAAAGAAAAAGGAATTTCACATTTCTTGGAACATATGCTGTTCACCGGTACAAAAAAAAGATCCCATGCGGCTTTGAATGAAGAAATTGAAGCGTTAGGTGGAGATTTTAATGCATACACTGACCTTATTTCAACTGTCATTTCAGCTTCAGGGTTATCAACTGAAATGGAAAAGGCAATGGAACTTGTTGCTGACATAGTAAGAAATTCTGTAATTTCTGAAATTGAATGCGAAAGGGAAAGAGGTGTAATACTTTCAGAGTATAAAGAAGGTAAAGAGGATATTGAAACAATAACCTACGACCATTTATATGAGAATGCATATCCTAAGGACCCCTTGAGATATGACGTAATAGGCACTGACGTAACAATTAAGAAAATAACTGCAGATGGAATTAAAAAACATTATACAAAATCAGTAACTCCATCCAACTCAATAATTACAGTGGTATCACCATTTGAACATGAAGAAGTTGAAAAGTGCATCCTTGATTATTTTGGTACCTGGAGTGGAGTTCATGAAGAATTTAAGATTCCGGTTAATCTTAAAAATAAAAGCGGCAGCTTCATTCATCACAGGGATAACAGTGAGATGGCCACAATAGCAATACTATATAAGTTTGAAAAGCTGGATGAAAAATCTGAAATGGCACTGAAGATTCTAAACCATAAATTAGGAGACTCTGATAACTCACTGCTTTTTAAAGAAGTAAGAAGGTATGCTGGCGAAGTTCATAAGCTCTATCCGACAACTCTGGCAACGGGCGGTTCTGTGGCAAATTCTGCTTTTTCGCTTGCTTACTTTATGAATGCTAAGAATATAATTTTTGTGGGTCAGGACTTGGCACTAACCAATAATCGTACTCATGC
>JASDTM010000102.1:0-801 GCA_041891535.1 Clostridiaceae bacterium | reverse complement strand
ATGATATATACAGTACTTTAGATACCACTGAGAATGTAAATACACTGGAAATATACTGTGCAACTGACCCTGACAATATTCAGGAAGTTAAAAAAGTCATTTTAGATTCGATTGAATCCATAAAAAATGGTTCCTATGACTTTCCGCCACAATCCCTTGAAATCATGAAGAAAGTTACAAGGACACATGTGGCGCATCTTTTGGATGATACAGAATCCCTGGCACACTACATTTTGGGAAATGCATTGGAGGACAAGGAGTTACTAAAATACATAAGTGATGCTGAATTAATGGATACTATAACTTTGGTGGATATCCATAATGCAGCTTTGAATATTTTTAAAAACCCGACGGAGCAAATAATTCTGCCTAGGTAAGAGAGGGATGCATTTGAAAATAGTTAAGATCGAACAGGATGATAAAAAGGGTAAAAACTTTTTAATCACTGATGGATCAGGTAATACACACAAAATATCAGCAGAAATATATTTTAAAAGGAATCTGAAACCAGAAATGGAATTGGATGACCAGATTTTAAAGGATTTAATCTTTGAGGATCAATCAGTTAAAGCCAAGAATAAGGCTCTTGGCATGCTGGATATTAAAATGAGGACAGTTAAGGAAGTTTCAGATAAACTGACATCCTTGGAATTTGATAAAACAATCATCGACAAGGTTATCCTGGATCTTACAGGTTACGGATATCTGGATGATGAGGACTATACAAAAAAATACATCAATGAAAAAATTAAAATATCCGGTAAACATAAAATTATTGGTGACCTCATGGGTAAGGGAATC
>JASDTM010000101.1:752-16619 GCA_041891535.1 Clostridiaceae bacterium | reverse complement strand
CGGAACTCTTCAAGAAAATGAGATATGTCATTATGAAAGACTTTCCGTAAATGAATTTTTATTTGTTGCACCGGCTAAACCCTACTATAAAAATCTGAAAGAGCAGAATCACAATCTGGAAACACTGGTCAAGGAACCTTTGATTATGCGTGAAACCACATTAGTAATAAGCGACACTATAATCAGCATTTTAAAGGCAGGGGATATTGACCCGGATTCAATCAAACCAGTTGCAGTCATGAATGGTATTTTTGCAACAAAGCAATTAGTAATAAAGGGGATAGGCTGTACCTTCATATCAAAGCTTGCTGTCCAGGAAGAAATTGATAATGGTGAAATTGTAGCCATTCCAATTCCTGAGAATCTCCAGGTTAACCACATATACCTTCTATGGAACAAGGATAACAGTCAAAATGAGGGCATCAGAAAAATGGCTTCAGACATAATCAGTATTTTCGAGAAAAAGTACGGCCAAAGCAATTAGGAAATCTAGTTAGATACCAAAATATTCCTAAAAGAGTTGTCTCAAAAATTATTTTATAAGAATAACCTCGAAGGAATAACCCAAAGAGAACCTACTTATAGTAAATAAATAAAGCAGCTCCCCAGTTACGTCTATAAACTGGGGAGCTGTTGTTTTTATCAACGATTCCTGTTGATTACTCCATTTATACCTGAGAAGGTGATAACGCTGATTTTCTTTGAGATATCCTCCAGGGACTGGGTTCTGTCTGAATTAAACCAGCTTTGATATACCTTGATCATACCTGAAACGGTGAAATCCACTATCAGGCTTAAATCTTCCTCTGAAACAGTTACAAGCTCAGAGAAGGACTTTTTAATGTTTTCTTTTAATATATCTATTATTTTCGTAACCAGGGTCATATTATGATCCATTTTAAGTAGATGACTATAAAATTCCAGGTCACTGTTCATTATTGCAGTCAGATTTTTAAAGACTTCATAGGGGTCATTGAGAATATTGTCTGGATTCGATCTTAAGAGGGCTTCATTGAAGGAGTTTATTATTTCATTTTCAATCTCATCTATTACCTCATAGACACCATTATAGTAGCTGTAGAAGGTTTTTCTGTTTATATCTGCCACATCTGCAATGTTTTTTATTGTTATTTCATTTATGTCCTTTTCAGATAAAAGCTTGGCAAAGGCATTTCTTATTGCTCTTTTAGTTTTAATGACTCTTCTGTCAGTTTTTCTGTTGACTTCCATTTTTTACTCCTTTTACTCATATTTTGAAAAAATGTGTAATTTACCACATAATCAAAAGATTTCGTTCATTGTATTCATTCCATACCACAATTATAATAACCATGTGTTACTTATGTCAATATTAATACTTAAAGTTGATTTAGAATATAATTCATGTTTAAGACATTGCAGGAAGTATATTCAATAGAATTTAATGTTTTTGGCTCTAAAGTGCCATTATTGTTAAGGTTTGGAAGTTTATCAAAGTAGATTTTTTGTGGAGGCTGTTATTTTGTGGAATATTGAGACCTATTTTTTATGGTTTGTTTTTTATAGTGTTGTTGGGTGGGTTTATGAAACTCTTTTGTGTTCCTTTGAGGCAAAGCAGTTTGTAAACAGAGGATTTTTAAATGGACCATACTGTCCGATTTATGGCTTTGGAGCGGTAATTAATGCACTTGTATTGGGCAGGATTGATAATCCCTTGATGATTTTTCCGGCTGCAGTAGTTTTGACTACAACATTGGAGTATTTAACTTCTTTAGGGATGGAGAAGCTATTCCATGCAAGATGGTGGGATTACTCAGATAAGAAGTTCAATATAAATGGTCGTGTTTATCTTTTAGGAGCAATTGCCTTTGGATCTTTTTCTGTAATTCAGCTTATGTGGGTACAGCCCTGGTTGGTTGGGATAATTGAGATGATTCCAAATCAATTCAGATCCTTATCAGCACTGATATTGTTCTCTGTTCTACTTGTTGATACTGTCTATACAGTTACCAAGCTCTCAGAGTTCAACAGGGAGCTTTAAGATGTTTCTGGAATTTTTGAGGAAAAGCTCAATTCAATCAGAGTACTGTATGAAAAGGCAAATGCCGGAGAATTTGGCAAGCTGCATCAGTTCAATTCCCAAATTCTAAGGATGATAACCTCCTTCCCGAATCTACAGTCCAGGAAGAATAACGAAAGACTTATGGAGCTTAGAAAACAGCTTAAAGAAAGAAGGGATGAGATCAGAAGGAGCAGAAAGAGCTCTGATAAAAAGGCTGCTTGATCTTAATCCGATTGTACCTCGGGAAATCCCGGGGTATTTATCTTTTCCAGTAGTTAAAGTTCTATTAACATGACTATGTTAACTATGTTTGTGGTAAGGTAAGGAATGGAGAGCAAATGCTTTCAATATTAATCAAAAGGAGTGGTTTTTTTATGGACTCTGACCCGCATCGAAGTACTGAAGTAAAAAAATTAAATATTAACATCAGAGCCATATTAACGATTGTGGCTCTATTAAGGAGGTAACAATTGAGAGAAGAACTACTTGAATTGATTGAAAAAAATGATTTTTCAAGATTGAGAAGAACACTGGAAAAGCTGGAGCCTGCAGATATAGCACAGTTTTTAGATGAGCTGGATCAAAAGCATCTGTTGGTAATCTTCAGAATACTGCCTAAGGAATTGGCAGCTGAGACATTCTCACATCTGAATTCAGACAGCCAGAAGCATATTATCGAACTGAGCTCAGACCATGAAATCAGGTATATTATCAATGAACTTTTCATAGATGATGCTGTGGATTTCATAGAAGAAATGCCTGCAAATGTAGTTAAGAAGATAATTTCCAATACTACAGAGGAAACAAGAAACCTAATTAACCAATTTTTAAAGTACCCTGATAATTCAGTCGGAACTCTTATGACCATTGAGTATGTGGATCTTAAAAAAGAGATGACTGTAAGACAGGCCTTGGACCATATCAAGAAAATTGGTATCGACAAGGAAACCATCAACACCTGCTATGTTCTTGAAAAGAACAGAATAATGGCCGGTACTGTTTCAATCAGAAGACTGATTTTATCAGATGATAATGTATTGGTAAATGACATAATGGATCCGGATATTATAATGCTCAACACAACAGACGACCAGGAAGAAGCTGCTGCGAAATTCAGAAAGTATGACTTCTTGGTAATGCCAGTTGTTGACAGCGAGAAAAGACTTGTTGGTATAGTTACAATAGATGATATTGTCGACGTCATCCAGAAGGAAAATACTGAAGACTTACAGAAGATGGCGGCTATGCAGCCTTCTGAAAAGGAATATTTAAAAACAGATGTATTTACCTTGGCAAAGCATAGAATTCCGTGGCTTTTAATACTCATGATTTCTGCAACCTTTACTGGGGGCATAATCAGAAAGTATGAAACTGCACTGCAATCTGTCATGATTTTAGCCACATTTATACCAATGCTAATGGATACCGGTGGTAATGCAGGATCTCAGTCATCAACACTTGTCATCCGTGGTATGGCTTTGGATGAAATCAAGCTCAAGGACTTTTTAAAGGTACTTTGGAAGGAGCTGCAGGTAAGTCTGATAGTCGGCTTTGTACTTTCAACTGTCAATTTCCTAAGGCTGTATTTCTTTGAGAAGGTTGATTTCATGGTAGCACTTACTGTTTGCATAACCCTGGTTTTCACTGTTGTCATGGCAAAAATAGTTGGTGGTATTCTTCCGATTATTGCAAAGAAGGTTAAGATTGACCCTGCAATTATGGCAAGTCCGTTAATAACCACAATAGTCGATGCTTTCACTCTTATTATTTACTTTACAATCGCAGGAGCTTTGCTCCATATATAATAAAAGCACCTATAATAAAAACGCCTGGTATATGCAATGAAAGCTTGTATATACCAGGCGTTTTATTTCTAACCATTATTAACTGATTTCTTTAAAAAATATCATTTTCAAGTGAATTGAATGTTGAGGCCATGGGAAGGACAAGGACATTGAATTTTTTGGTAATTGTAATCAATTCGGCAAAAAAAGAATAAAAATTTAGAAAAATAGAATATTTTTTCATTTTTATATCTGAAGAATAGGGTATATGGACTGAAAACAGTTGGGACATATGGATTTATTAATGAATAAATTGAGCAAAATTGAAAAAATAAAAATTATTGACATTGATTTGAAATCGATATATCATGAAATTAACTTAAATGTGGAACATGTTCCACAAGTTGGAAAAGGGGGTCCGAAGAATTGGCTAGCATAAGAGATATATCAAAAAAGACCGGGTTGGGAATTTCGACTATTTCAAGATATATAAATAAATCTGGTTATGTGAGCAAGGAAGCATCAGAGCAGATTCAAAGTGTTATTGATGAATTGGACTATATACCCAACAGGAATGCACAGGCAATTTTCAAGAAAAGATCAGGAAGTATAGGACTTGTAATCCCAAGCTTGGTCAATCCATTCTTTGCAGAAATGGCCACAATGATAGGCAATATGATTCAAAATGACGGTTTCGGATGTGTTCTTTGTTTCACTGAAGATGATGTTGTTAAAGAAGAGGATGCCTTGGATCTTTTAAACGGCTATCGAGTTGACGGTGTAATAATAGCCAGGGGAAGAAACTTAAACAAAATAAAGAAGCTTAATGTACCTGTTGTTTCCTTTGAAACACTTGTTTCGGACAATATAATAACTGTCAGCGCAGATAACTATAACGGTGGAAGTATTGCCTTTGATCATTTATACAATAACGGATGCAGAAAAATACTCCATATTAAGGGACCAAAAAAATTTATTGCAACTGAGGAACGTTGCAGAGGATTTTTAGATGCTTCCCAAAATAAGGATGTAGCTGTTGATGTACTTGAATTGAAATCAGACTACCTGCTTGGTGAAGATTTCGATGAGGAATTGGATCAACTTGACTTTAAAGAATTTGACGGTGTTTTTGTGTTCAATGACATCAACTGTATCCATGTTATTAATTATCTTATGAGAAAGGGATTTTCAATCCCGGATGACATTCAGGTCATTGGATTCGACAACTCGTATCTTTCAAACATGAATCTTCCAAGACTTACAACTATAGAACAGAGCCCGGAGAAAATATCTCAGACTACTTACAATTGCTTGAAGGATCTAATTGAGGGCAAGTGTGAATCAACGGAAAATATTTTGGTGCCGGTAAAGCTCATAAAAAGGGAAACAACCATATAAACAGGGTAAATATATGAAAAACCCTTGGGTAAAAACTAATACTTGGGAGGTGCAATTTGAACAAGGAAATCAATTTAAAAGTAACAGGAATTGAGAAATCTTTCCCGGGTGTTAAAGCGGTGGATAAGGTCTCTTTTGAAGTAAAAGAGGGATCGGTCCATGCTATCTGCGGGGAGAACGGAGCAGGCAAGTCCACTCTGATGAAGATAATAAACGGCATATATCAGCCTGATAAAGGGCAGATATTTGTAAATGGGAAGGAAGTACAGATCAATAACCCACAGCATGCCAAAGAGCTGGGTATTGGTATGATCGCACAGGAGCTAAACTTTGTCCCGGAACTGAGTATTGAAGAAAATCTGTTTTTGGGAAGACTGCCTGGTAGCAGTACCAGGGTGAATTGGGGAGAAGTCAGAAAGCAGACAACTGAGCTTCTTAAAAAGGAAAATCTAAGCTTTGAACCTACTCAATTAATGAAGACACTTTCAATATCAGAAATTCAGCAGCTGGAAATATTAAAAGCCCTTTCTTTGGATGCACAAATAATCATCATGGATGAGCCAACATCTTCCATATCAAATAAGGAAGTAGACCATCTCTTTGACAAAATAAATGAGCTTCGTGAAGAAGGAAGGTCGGTCATCTATATATCCCATAAAATGGATGAGATATTCAAGATAGCAGATGAGGTAACTATTTTAAGGGATGGAACTGTTGTTGGAACCTATCCTATTGAAGAGCTGGATGAAGAAAACATAATAAGGCTCATGGTTGGAAGAAAATTGGAGAATGTATATCCAAAGGTTGATTTACCAATTGGTGAAACAATAATTGAAACCAAGGATTTCTCCAGTAAGGGTGTATTCAAAGATATTGAATTCACAGCAAAAAAAGGTGAGATTGTTGGGTTTGCAGGTCTTGTTGGCTCCGGTCGTACAGAGGTTATGAGGTCCTTGTTCGGTCTTGACCCTCATACAAGCGGAGAAATCCTGATAAAGGGAAAACCTGTTGTAATAAACAATCCAAGAGATGCCATTTCCTCTGGAATGGGTATGGTAACAGAGGACAGAAAACGCTCTGGAATTGTACCTGTCAGAGGAATCAGAGAAAACGGATCCTTGGCAAGCCTTGAAAAATTCTTCTTTGGTGGAAGGCTTCACAGCCAGCTTGAAGATGATACCGGCAGAAAGTACTTTGAAAAAATGGATGTCAAAGCACCTTCCTATGAAACTTTGATACAAAGCTTAAGCGGAGGAAATCAGCAAAAAGTTATTTTGGCAAAATGGCTCATGAGAGAGCCTGACATTCTGATAATGGATGAACCTACAAGAGGAATTGATGTTGGAAATAAATTTGCCATATACGAGCTAATGCAGGAGATAGCGAAGGAAGGAAAAGCCATAATAATAGTTTCCTCAGAGCTTCCGGAGCTTATTGGAATGTGTGACAGAATTTATGTTATGAACCAGGGTACTATAACAGGCGAGCTTGATCGGAGTGAATTCGACCAGGAAGTCATAATGAAATATGCAACCATGAATTAGGAGGAACAAAGGTGTTTAAGAAAAATCAAAACAGTATTGATATGAGTAAGTTTTCCATATTCATGGTATTGCTTGTATTCGTAGTTATTTCCAGTTTACTCAATCCAAATTTCCTGTCACAGGGTAACCTATTCAATATTTTAAAGCAGCTTGCTGTACCAGTTTTGCTGTCATTTGGTGCAATGATGCTGATAGTCAGCGGAATGATTGACTTGTCAGCAGGGTCTGTTTTAGCCCTTGCCGGAGTATTGTCAGTTACATCATATAAGGCTACGAATTCTCTTGCTCTTGCAGTCGTCGTAGGCTTAGGCGTGGGAGTATTAGCAAATATCATCAATGCAGTGATGGTTGTCCAATTTAAAGTACCTGCATTTATCGCTACTTTAGCTATGCAAATGGTGGCAAGAGGTGCAGCACTTTATTACTCCGATGGACAAAACATCCTGCAGATTGGTGGTTATACAGTTTTCGGACAAAGTTCAGTAGGTGTCATCCCTATATCAGTAATCATCATGTTGGTTGTCACCATATTGATTTATTACATTATGAAGCATACCAAGCTTGGCCGTTCAATGTATGCCATAGGCGGTAACGAAGAGGCATCCATAGCTTCCGGTATCAATGTCAAACGCAATAAATACATGACATATATCATAAACGGATTATTGGTAGGTGCTGCCGGAATACTATTCATGTCCAGGGTTAATGCAGGTCTTCCAAACGGTGCAGTTGGTTATGAAATGGAAGGACTTACTGCAACAATAGTTGGTGGTACCAGCTTTTCAGGTGGTGCAGGTACTACACTAGGTACCTTGGTTGGAGCACTGATTATAGGTGTATTGAATAACATAATGAACTTAACCAGTGTTAACTCCTACATTCAGCAGATAGTAAAGGGTGCAATAATCGCCGTAGCGGTAATCTGGGATATCAGATCAAAAAGAGGCGGCAAGAAGATAACACGTAAGGTCAGAGGGGAACAGTAATTCAAGTCTTTAATTTTTCAGAAAATAAATTCAAAATTAAAAAAATGAGGAGATCAAAATGAAAAAAATCATCGCAAAAATTCTTACAGTGGGAATTACAATGGGAATCTTGGCAGGTTGCACACCTGCAGCTACAACTACTACAGCAGGAGCCGGAGCATCATCAGGTGCCGGAAAAACTTACAAGGTAGCATTCGTAGCAAGAACACAGTCTGACTCATTTGCAGCTTGGCTTGTAAATGAAATGAAAAAAGCAGCAGAAAAGTATCCTGATATCAAGCTTGATGTATTTGATGGCCAGGCAGATGACGAGAAAGAAAATGCAGCAATCGAAAATGCAATTACAAACGGCTATGATGCAATCATAGTTCAGCCTAACAACGGTGAAGCTCAAAGACCTTATGTTGAAAAGGTAGTTAAGGCAGGAAAAATCGCAATCACAACAAATGCAAGAATCAGTGGCATAGAAGGTGCATCATCAGTTGACGCAGATCCATATGTTCAGGCAAAGGTAAATGCTGAGATAGCTTTAACTCAGATTCCACAGGGTGCAAAGGTAGTAGTTTTAGACGGACCTTCAGGTAACTTCCACGCTGACGAAAGAAGAAAGGCATGGCAGAAGGAATTCTTTGACAAGAGATCTGATGTCAAGATAGTTGGCGAGCAGATAGCAAACTGGAACAAGGATGAAGCAGTTAAGTACATGGAAGACTGGGTAACAGCAAATCCTCAGATAGATGCAATAATCTCAATGAATGATAATATGGCAGCAGGTGCTTTAGAAGTAGTTAAGAACAATCCGGCATTCTCAAAGATACTTTCCTATGGTGTTGACGGAACCCCAGAAGCAGCTTTATTAATAGATGCAGGAACAATGACATCAACCTGTCTTCAGTCTGCAATCGACTTGGCTGAAGCAAACATTTCAACTGTACATAAGCTTTTGACTGGAGCTGAAAAGACCATAAACATGGATATCGATGCAGTTCTTATAACCAAGGATAATGCTAAGCAGTATGTTGACATGTACAAGGAAAGAGGACTGATTAAGTAGTCAGACTAAGGTGAATGGGGATGGCTTTTCGCCATCCCTGATTCTAACAGGAGGAAAGTTATGAGTGAAAAAATGAAAGTTGCGGTCATGACCGCATTACATGAGTTAAAAATGGAAGAAAGGGATGTACCTGTCCCAAAGGCTGATGAAGTGCTTGTAAGAGTCGACTATGTAGGAGTATGCGGTTCAGATCTTCACTACTTTGAACATGGTAAAATAGGCAATTTCATAGTTGAATATCCATTTGTTCTAGGTCACGAGGTTGGTGGAACTGTAACTTCTTTAGGTGAAAATGTAAAAAACCTAAGTGTTGGTGACAGAGTAGCATTAGAGCCTCAGATTACCTGCGGAGAGTGTGAATTCTGTAAAAGTGGAAGATACAACCTGTGTAAAGACGTGGTTTTCTTTGCTACCCCTCCTATTGACGGTGTTTTCCAGGAATATGTAGCTCATAAGGCAAATCTTTGCTTCAAGCTGCCTGAGAATGTAAGTACCATGGAAGGCGCTCTTATGGAGCCGCTTTCAGTCGGATTACATGCAGCTTTCCAAGGTGAGGCAAAGCTTGGACAGACAGCTGTTGTAACTGGTACTGGTTGTATTGGACTTACTTCACTTCTTGCTTTAAAGGCAATGGGAGTAGCCAATGTCATAGTTGTTGATCTCGTGGACAAAAGACTCGCTAAAGCCAAGGAACTTGGAGCTGATTATGTTATCAACGGAAAGAACGAAAATACTGTTGAAAGAATCCTTGAAATAACCGGTGGTAAAGGCTTTGATGTGGCTATTGAAACCGCAGGTTCACAGGTTACTACCCGTCAGCTTATTGAAAGTGCAAAAAAAGGAGCAAATATTGTCCTTGTTGGCTACAGTCCGACAGGAGAAGAAACACTCCCAATAGGAATGGCTTTGGATAAAGAGCTTACTTTAAAGACTGTGTTCAGATACAGAAATACTTACCCTACAGCAATTAATTCTGTTGCTTCAGGAAAGATCAAAATCAAGGATGTAGTTTCTCATACCTATGACTTTGATGATATAAACCAAGCATTGGAAGATGCTATAAATAAAAAGGATGAAGTAGTAAAAGCAGTTATTAGAATAGGTAGGGACTGATTATGCTGTATATAGGCGCAGATTTGGGAACTTCGGGACTTAAAATGATTCTTATGGACGAAAAGGGCAAGATCCAAGCTTCTGTGACTGAAAAGTATCCTGTGTTTTATCCCCACTCTGGTTGGTCTGAACAAAACCCGACTGACTGGGCAGATGCTCTAATAAGAGGAATCAACAACCTGACACATGGTGTAGATAAGAGTCAGATCAAGGCAATCGGTATAGATGGTCAAATGCATGGGCTCATAATGCTGGATGATGGTTATGAGGTAATCCGCCCTGCAATATTGTGGAATGATACAAGGACATCAAAGGAAGTAGCTTATCTGAATGAGGAAATCGGTGAGGATAAGATAACTGCCTATACAGGAAATATTGCTTTTGCAGGCTTTACAGCCCCTAAAGTCCTATGGGTAAAAGAAAACGAGCCTGATAATTTCAAGAAAATCAGAAGTATTCTACTCCCTAAGGATTATCTCAACTTTAATTTAACCGGAAATTTAACTACCGATTTATCTGATGCTTCAGGAATGCTGCTTCTTGATGTTAAAAACAAGAAGTGGTCCGATGAAATGATAGATCTGTGCGGACTTAAATCAGAAGTTCTGCCTAAATTGTATGAAAGCACTGAGGTTATTGGAACACTAACTGAGAGGATTTCAGAGCTCACAGGGTTAAGTAAAGATGTAGCAGTGGTGGCTGGAGCAGGAGACAATGCTGCAGCAGCCATTGGCGCAGGAACAGTTGGTTATGGTAAGTGCAATATATCCATTGGTACAAGTGGTACTGTTTTTGTTGTAAGTGACAAATTCAAGGAAGGCAAAAACAATGCTGTCCATAATTTCGTTCATTCAGACGGTAATTACCATTTTCTGGGCTGTATGTTAAGTGCAGCTTCCTGCATCGACTGGTGGATGAAGACCTTAAACACACAGGATTATGAAGAGGAACAGAGTAAAATAACAGCTTTAGGTGATAACAGGATTTTGTTTTTGCCATATCTCATGGGAGAAAGATCTCCTCATAATGATGAGAATGCACGCGGAGCATTTTTAGGCTTGTCTTTGACAACAAGCAGGGCTGATATGACCCAAGCTGTATTGGAAGGCGTTGCTTTCGCTCTTAAAGATTCATTAGAAATAATTGAAGATGCCGGAGTTACAGTAGACTACTCAACATTGTGCGGTGGCGGAGCTAAAAGTGAGCTGTGGCAGAGGATTCTGGCAAATGTATTAGACATTGAAATAGGAATCCTGGAAAATGAAGAGGGTCCCGCTTTAGGCTCAGCCTTATTGGCTGCAGTAGGCTCAGGTCTGTTCCCTGATATAGAAACTGCCTGCAGGGAAATCGTAAAAATCAAGAAGACAATCAAACCTGAAAAAGAAACAGTGAAAAAATATAAAGAACTATATGAAATCTATAAGAAAGGCTATTATTCAGTTAAAGCTATTAACGACAGCCTGTCAAAAATATAGATAACCAAGGTTTTATCACCCTTTGTGTACAATCTTATCCTCCATAAATAAGGTACCCTCCCTATAGGGTGATTAAAAAGCTCCTCCGGCACTTACGCTTTGCCGGAGGAGTATTTTTATCAAAAATTTTATCTTGAGTAGATTCCAAATAATCTTATGTGAGACCTACATTCTGTTAATATCAGCCAAAACCAGAGTAGCCTATTAGAGCAGAATAACTCTTCTAAGATAATATGGTGTCGACGATTTCCTCTATGGTAATACCATATAGTGCATTATCCATACCTTGGAGGTTTAATTGCTCTAATAGGGCAGTACGCTCCAATGGAACTCCGATTATTACCTTTGCCAGCTTGTCTGCTTTATCATTGCCAAAGAAGTCTCCGTTTACCTGGGCACCTGTTATGACACTTTTTTCTGCATCCAGTTTGAAGGTTATTCTGCCGCCTTTGAGTCTGGCTGTTTTTGTCATGGAAAATTTTGGGTTTGCCCCAAATCTGACTTCCCATGGACGGAATTTTTCGTCCGCTATTTCACGGATTGCTTTTCTGTCTTCTGGAGTAAGCTCATAGGTCTTGTCTGATTCCTTCATTATGAAGCTGATCATATGCTCTTTGAATTCTATTCCTGTCATTGGTTTTAAAAGATGTTCACTGATGTTTGTAACCCGGTCTCTTACTGATTTTATACTTTTGGAGATTATCTTTTCAGGGTCAACGTTAGTACTTTTAACCATTTCCTCTATATTTGTATCAAACAGTGTTGAACCATGGTGTACTGTGCTACCTGCAAGCTTATACTGGGCATTTCCGGAGAATTTCTTTCCTTCTATGACCAGATCATTTCTGCCTGTGAATTCAGCAGGAACTCCCAGTGCTCTTAATGCATCTACAACAGGTGCAATGAATTGTTTGAATTCAATTTCTTCTCCACCGTTGTAGTCAATGAAGGTGAACTGCCATCCGCCAAGGTCGGTATAAATTGTACCTCCTCCGCTTAATCTGCGGACGATGTTTATTCCATGACTTTCAGCATATTCAAGGTTTATTTCCTCAAAGGTATTCTGATATTTGCCTATCATCAATGAAGGCTGTGTTCTCCAAAACAGGAATACGGGCTCATCCAGCTTTTTTACAGCAGTGAAGTAGTATTCCAGACCAAAATTGAAATATACGTCAGATGATCCGGTTTCAATATAAATCATATTATAAAAGTATCCTTTTCTTTGCAGCGTTTAATGCTTCATGTGCACGATAGGAAGAACGAACGAGGGGACTTGATGCGACAAAGGAAAAACCCTTATCCATTCCCTTGTTCTTCAGCTTTTCAAAGCCCTCTGGAGTTATGTAACGGTCAATTGGCCAGTGCTCCTTAGAGGGCTGCAGGTATTGGCTTATTGTCAAAAGCTCACAGCCGGTGGCACGGATATCATCCATTAGTTTATCTATTTCTTCATCTGTTTCTCCAAGTCCTACCATGAATCCTGTTTTTGTAAGAATTTCAGGGGCAAGCTCTTTGGAGTCAGACAGTACCTTTAATGATCTTTCGTATATTGCCTGTGGTCTCACATTTTTATATAGTCTTTGAACCATTTCCACATTGTGGTTTAAAACATCCGGCTTTGAATCAAGGACAACTTTTAATGCATCCTTATCTCCCTTAAGGTCAGATATTAAAACCTCAACAGTAACACCGGGACACTCTTCTTTAACTGTCCTGACTGTGTCTGCCATATGTGCTGCTCCACCATCCGGTAGATCATCCCTTGTAACCTGGGTTATGACAACATGCTCCAGGCCGAGCTTTTTAACTGTTTCTGCTATATGTTTAGGCTCAGCCTTATCAAGATGTCCCGGCATTCCAGGTGCCACATTACAAAATCTGCAGTTTCTTGTACATTCGCTTCCCATGATCATAAAGGTGGCGGTATGCCTTGAATAGCATTCTCCAAGGTTAGGGCAGTTTGCTTCCTTACACACGGTATTAAGCTTCATGTCTTTAAGGAGCCCTGCAACCTCATCTACAGCTTTCTTGTTATATTGAACTCTCAGCCATTCTGGTTTTTTCTCCATCATGCCAGCTCAACTTCTGCAATGGCATCTCCCACTGAGACTTCATCGCCTTCTTCAACATATAGGGATACAACAGTTCCTGCTTCATCAGCTTCAATCTGATTGACAACCTTGTCTGTTTCGATTTCAAATATCGGTTCACCCTTGGCAAAGCCTTCTCCGGCTTCCTTAAGCCATGCAACTAATACACCTTTTTCCATTTCAGGACGCAGCTTTGGCATTGTCAGTTCTGTCTTCATAATATCCTCCGGTTTTAAATAATATATTCAGTGAGATCCCCAAAGCCTTTATCAACCAAAGCTTCAGTCATCTCAGATATTTCTGATTTCAACCCTTCAAGAGCCAGATTCAGCTCAATTATTTCAGGTACGGTTACTACATTCTTGATAATCCCTTTGATAACTTCATAGCTTATCCTACATGAAGCTTCGGATATCATAACTTCTCTTTCAAATTTAACCTTGGGTCCCTTTCCGAAATTCCACTCAAAGCTGTTATACTTTCCTTCGGCAAGGGCTTTGATTTCACCGATTTCGGAATCGCTGAGCATCCCGTCTTCACCAGGGAATTCATTTTTAAAAGCAGAAGTTAGTAATTTATAAAACTCATCAACAGTCATTTTACTATCCATATAGTCAGATATGTTTGTCACAGGCCATGGGACTGAGGCTGTTCCCGAGGAAGTAAAATACTCCCTGTGTCCGTTGGCCAGGCTTTTCAGTCTGTTCAAATCTGCGTTGAATAGTAGGGTGCCGTGATGTAATACCCTTCCCTTAACAATTCTTTGTGCACTACCCGAAATCTTTTTATCGCCGATTCCTATTCCGTTACCGGCAATGATGTTTGCATCTACACCAACTTCTTTTAGGACTTTAATCACTGGATTAAGAAATTCAGCATAGTCGACATTTGATGAATCAACATTTCTGATAATGGAGTAATTAATGTTACCGAGATCATGATAAACGGTGCCGCCGCCTGATATCCGCCTGATTAAAGCGACATTGGATTTCTTTGCGGCTGCTACATTAACCTCTGCAAAAAGATTTTGAAATTTTCCGCAGATTACAGCAGGGGAGTTTCTCCAAAGTAGGATGAAATCCTCTGTCTTGTTTTCAAATATATACTCCTCAAGAGCTTGATTATAATAGGGGTCATGACTTGGATTATTGATATAAAGCACTATAAACCTCTCAAGTAACAAAAAATAAGCACACAAGCTAATCTTAAGGGTTATTTTAATTGTAGGCAATGTAACGGGCTCAAAATTGGATAAAAATTCACTAATAAGCTTTAGATTTAAGAAATAAATAATTATTTCAGATATCACAAGGCAGTTATTTAAACTACATGAAGCAGTAAAAAAATTGTCACCCTCCATAATTGAATAGTGAGCTTATCCCACTAGATAAATATATGGAGGGTGACAAAATGATCACCTAAAAATATTGTCTTCTTTAATAAATTTAAGAACTTATTAATGGTAAAACAAGGGATAGTTACACATTTTTATGGATTTAAACCCAATTAAAAAGCAACATTATGCTTTTCAAGTTCTTCTGTAACGAACTCTCTTGGTGTATTTGTTTCTTCCATTATGTAAGCTATATCCTCTTCAGTTGCTTTTGTCATTTTATAATTTTTGACACAGTTCTTGATGTAGGATCTTTTTAAAGCCATTAAATCAAAGTCCCTTGCTTTTATTAAAGATGGGTCTGACGGGAGTATAATACTTTCTCCGGGCTTATCATCATCCGGATCGCCGAATTTGATTTCAACACCATTCTCTTTGGCAAAAGTCAATTGGGCAGAGGGATGTTTCCCTGCACCGGTATATTCAGTTTCTTGAACAATTATGATTTGGTCTTTATCCATTGTTTGTGCTAATGCAAAGGCTGCAGTAAGTGAAGTATTTCCGGCTGGACCTCTTTCACAGCCTTCCAGGGTTGCAAGAGCTTCCGTTATGTAGAATGCTTCTCCTTGTTTAACTAAAACATATTGATCAATGTATCGAAGTACTCTTGCTGCATTTCTGGGACAGTCTGACCTGTCCGGCCAGGTTATAAACGGTACTGCGAAACCGGTATGACCGGTAGTGAAGGATTTTCTGTTAAAGTCTTTATCAGAGGCCATATGAAGCCCGGAGAGATCAATGGATGCGCCAACTATTTTGGCATTACTTCCAGCCAGTTTGACACCCCTTGCCGTACCTGTCAGATTTCCGCCTCCTGCATTAGTGCAAATGACCATGTCCGGATCCTTTCCTGTTTGCAAACGGCATTGATTGACCAACTCGTATCCTAAGGTTTCAACGCCAGCTATACCAAAAGGGGTGTACAAGGATGCATTGAAATATCCGGTTTCTTCTTCGTTTAGGTATCTCCTTACCGATGCTTGATT
>JASDTM010000101.1:0-742 GCA_041891535.1 Clostridiaceae bacterium | reverse complement strand
CTTCTAAAAGCCTTAAGAAGGTTGAGAAGAGTTCAGGACCTACAGTCAATTGAACAACCTCAGCTCCAAAGGATTCACAGATTCTTTGTTTTTCGAGTATTTCAGGTTGTCCGACTTTTCTGCTGTCATAGCATTCTTGAACTACGATACATTTCAAGCCGTTTCTTGCAGCCAAAGCCGCTACAGCTGCCCCGTAATTACCGGAGGTGGCACACATGATTCCTTTGTATCCCATTTTCTTTGCATGGTACACTGCAATAGCAGCCCGTCTTGCCTTGAAGCTTCCTGATATATTACAGGCTTCGTCCTTTAAGAATATCCTTGCACCCTTACCCTCAGGGGCATATTTTCTGGCAAGCTTTGTCAGGTTATGGAGCTCTATCAAAGGTGTATTGCCTACAGCATTGTCTGCCTGAATCTTTGTCATTTCTTCCATGGTATAACCTGACTCTTCCATCATCTTTTCATAGTCAAAACCAATACCATCATATTCAAAGCTGCTGTAGTCAATTCCCATGGCAGTTTGCATTATTTCTTGCTTTCTATCCAGAACACCCTTGTATGACATATCTTTACTCATTCTCTTCACCTCCGAACAAGAGGCTTCTAAGCTGTTTTTGTATAAGGTTCAATTCCGGTACGAAATTTCCATAGGTATGTGTATATCCCGGTGCAATCTCGGATATTAACCCTTTTTCCCTTCTTCCTGTGGTGGTTACAATCTCTATTTCATCACCAAGGC
>JASDTM010000100.1:0-2574 GCA_041891535.1 Clostridiaceae bacterium | reverse complement strand
GCTTTACCCTTGAATATACTGCCACTCCTGAATATCCTGTCCTCTCTCCTGAGAATATTTCAAAGGTATATCCTGCTTCACGGAGTTCCATTTCTTCTGTTACCTGGTCTTTTTGCATTTTAACTTCCTGAAGGAATAAGACATCAGGATCCATTTTCTGGACATTTTCTGCAAAGTCTTTTTTCATTATGGCTCTTAAGCCATTTACATTCCATGATATTATCTTCATACTTTATCCTCCGTCAGTTTATATAGTTTGACTTCATCATTTCCATCAATTTCCAAAACCTCAACTGCCACCATTTCATCATTGGAGGTGGGTACGTTTTTACCCACGTAATCAGCTCTTATTGGAAGCTCTCTATGGCCTCTGTCTATCAATACAGCCAATTGGATTGATTTTGGTCTTCCCTGCTTTATTATGGCTTCCATGGCTGCTCTTGCAGTTCTGCCGGTAAATAATACATCATCAACTATAATTACTTTTTTATCTTCCACATTGAGTTTATTTCCGTTTTCTTTGACCTCAGGGAAATATCCCTTTAAGGTCAGATCATCTCTATATAGTGAGATATCCACCTGCTCAACAGGGATTGGATTTCCTTCTATACTCTCGATATTCTTGGAAATCCTTTCTGCGATTGGCAGTCCTCTTCTTTTTATTCCTATGAGGACCAGGTCCTCAGTTCCTTTGTTTTTCTCTGTTATTTCATGGGAAATTCTTTTTAATGCCCTTGAAATAGCCATTTGATCCATTATAGATGCCTTGAATTCCATATTCTGACTCCTATTTTGATTCTTTATACTGTTTAATCAATATATTCTTAAATTTCTCATGTACAGGTTTATTGAATTCTATATATTCACCCGTTCCTGGATGTATAAAACCAAGCTTGCCTGCATGAAGCAACTGTCCATCCGCCTTTATCCTTGAATTTTTAAAGCCATAAACCGGATCACCACAAACAGGGTGTCCTATGTGTGCCATATGTACTCTGATTTGGTGTGTACGACCAGTTTCCAGCTTAATTCTCAATAAAGAGGTATTTTTATATCTGGCCAATACCTTGAAATGGGTTATGGCTTCCCTTCCCTGGGATGTGACTGCCATTTTCATCCTGTTATTCATGTCCCTGCCAATTAAGGTTTTGATTGTGCCCTCTTCATCCTTGAACTTTCCCTCCACAAGTGCAAGATATTCTCTCACCATGGAGTGTGTAGACAGTTGTTCCGACAGCTTTTTATGAGCTTCATCGTTTTTGGCAACAACAAGAATACCAGTTGTATCCTTATCTATTCTATGGACTATTCCAGGCCTGATAAGGCCGTTTATTGAAGATAAATCACTTATGTTGTATAAAAGAGCGTTGACCATGGTTCCGCTTGGACTTCCTGCAGCAGGATGTACAACCATACCCGACTCTTTATTTATAACAGCTATCCATTCATCCTGGTAAATAATATCAAGAGGAATATTTTCAGCAGATATACTTATGGGCTGAGCTTGCTTGAATGTAAAAGAGACTTTGTCATTCTCCTTCAACTTGAAGGAAGGTTTTACAATTTTTCCATTTACCGTAAGATCCCCTCCATCAATAAGCTTTGATATGTAGCTTCGGGAGGAGTCAGAGAATATCTCAGACAAATAAACATCGGCTCTTAACCCCGTTGAATCTGAGTCACATACAAAATCATACTTATCGTTTTCTGATTTACTGTCCTCAACCATGATGTCGTCATTAGTATCATCGAGATTTATATCAAAATTTATTCCATCTGAATGGACATCAGGCTTTTGCTTCATTCTTCTTACCATCGATGAACAGGATATAAATAATCATCAATACTGTTCCGCCTGTTACACACATATCTGCAACGTTGAAGGTTGGGAAATGGTAAACATCCATCCAGTGTGCATGGATAAAATCCACTACAAAACCATAGACAAGCCTGTCATATATGTTGCCCAGGGCTCCGGCAATTATTAAGCTGAGTGCTGCTGCCAAAACCTTTGATTGCTTGCAGTATTTAAATAGCATATAGACTAAAACAGCTGCAATGGTCAATGAGATAACTGACAAAGCAATTACATTTCCCTGGAAAATTCCAAAGGCTGCACCTCTGTTCTCAAGATACTCAAAGTCCAGATATCCCTTGATAAGATCAATCCTTCCCCCTGTACTCAAGGTAGCCAATGCCCATCTTTTGCTGAAATAATCTGCCAATAAACCTAAAATAATTATTATAAAAGACACTATAGTTCTCCTTCGAATCAATAAGGATTTAACAGCCCATGTATTTAAAGAAGGTGTATCCTTTTTAAATATGGGCTTTATCCATTCATTATATCAAAAAGTGACTCTTAATACTAAGCCCTGATTTATCGGGGCTTTGTATTAAGAGTCACTTTAGTTAAAATTATTCTGTTCCTATCTGAAGCCAAACAAGTTCTTCAATGCAGACTCAGTTTTATTTGAGTTCTTCATTGAAACACCCTTAGGGGATACTACATAGATGCCTTCCACAACTTCCTGGATGTCTCCTGACAGTGCATAGGATGAGCCGGATACAAAG
>JASDTM010000099.1:0-2631 GCA_041891535.1 Clostridiaceae bacterium | reverse complement strand
CAAATTAATTGAATCAATGAATCCGGATTTTATTGTTGTAGTAGCCTATGGACAGATTCTTCCAAAAAGGATTCTGGATATTCCCAAATATGGAAGTATTAACCTGCATGCATCTTTGTTACCTTATTTAAGAGGTGCAGCACCCATACAAGCATCTATTATCCAGGGATTTGAAGAAACTGGAAATACTACGATGTATATGGCTGAAGGCTTGGATACCGGGGACATGTTATTGAAGAATGTTGTAGATATCAAAGAGGATATGACATTCGGAATGCTCCATAATGAGCTGATGAATTCTGGAGCTGAACTTTTGATACATACACTCATGATGCTAAAGGATGGATGCCTTGGCAGAACCCCGCAGGATGACAGCATTGCCACCTATGTACCCAAGATGTCCAAGGAGGATGCTCTATTAGATTTTAATGAGGAAAGCATTGCAATCTTGAATAAAATCAGGGGGTACAACCCAATACCATTGGCTTATACATATCAAGACGGAAATATGATAAAAATTGTCAGTGCGAAAATCGGAGATGCAAAAGGTATACCCGGTCAAATTATCAGCATGGACAAAGATGGAATAACTGTAGGAACAAAGGACAGTTCAATAATAATTAAGGAATTACAGATTCCAGGAAAGAAAACCATGAAAGTCAGGGATTTTCTCAATGGAAACAAATTAGACTCAAACAAACTTTTTAATAAGGAGTGATCAAATTGGAAATTTTAAGATCAACCATGATGCCATTAGGCGGAGACTTCTCAAGTATGCTGATTTTGATACCTGGAATACTCTTGAGTATGTGGGCACAATCAAAAATATCATCCACCTATGAGCAGTTTTCAAGGGTAGGTAATCAAAGGAATATAACAGGAGCACAGGTTGCAAGATATATTTTGGATAATGCCGGCTTGGGTAATGTTGACATAGAACCGGTACAGGGTAAGCTTACAGACCATTATGACCCACAGAAGAAAATACTCAGGCTTTCTGAAGGTGTATATGATTCAACCTCAGTTGCCGCCTTGGGTATAGCATCACATGAAGTAGGTCATGCAATACAGGACGCACAAAACTACGGACCAATGAGATTGAGAGGGGCAATTGTTCCCCTGGCTTCATTGGGCGGAAGCATTTCAATGTTACTTATAATGGCTGGGTTATTCTTCAGCCAGGGTGGAGGATCAACTCTGATAAACCTTGGTGTCATTTTATTCTCAACCACTGTTATTTTTCAGCTTGTAACATTGCCTGTGGAATTTGATGCATCAAAAAGAGCATTGAGAATTTTAAATACAGGTATTCTTCAGCCTTCAGAATTGGCTGGAGCTCAAAAAGTATTGTCTGCAGCTGCACTTACATATGTTGCAGCAGCTTTGATGGGTATATTAAACCTTTTAAGGTTGTTATCACTCACCAGGAGAAGGAGATAATGGACAAGGCGAGAAAACTGGCCACTGACATTATAATAAACATCACAAAAAGAGGGGCTTATTCAGGAGCGGAACTGGATAAAGCCCTTCTTGGCGGTGACCTGACGGATAAAGATAAGGGTTTTGTAACTGAGCTTGTCTATGGAACGATCAAAAGACTTTATACCATAGATGAAATAATCAAGACCTATTCTAAGATCAAGCTTAATAAAATGGAAGATATAGTATTAGCATCATTACGGCTTGCAATATATCAGGTAAAATTTCTGGATAAGGTTCCCCAATATGCCGCAGTGGATGAAGCAGTCAAAATTGTTACAAGGGCCAATAAAAAGGCAGCCCCTTTTGTAAATGGAGTCTTAAGGTCAATAATGAGGGAAGAAAAGGAAATCAAATTCAATGATGATATCCAAAGGCTTTCCTTTGAATATTCAATGCCTGTGTGGATAACGGAGAAGATTAAATCTGACTATCCAACGGATTATTTGAACATTTTAAAAGAACTTATTTCAACACAAGGTGTAACAATAAGAGTAAACACTTTGAAGATTACAGTCAGTGAATATAAGGAACTCTTAAATAATAGGGAGATAGAATTTTCTTCGGATTCTTCTGAAAATCCCTTCATCCATTTATCAAGAACCGGAGGAGTCAGAGAGCTTCCAGGCTTTAAAGATGGGTATTTTTCAGTGCAGAACCAGAGTGCAGGCCTTGTTTCTAAATCACTGGAGAATGTCAATGGAACATTATTCTTTGATTTATGTGCTGCCCCTGGCGGGAAGAGTGCATATTTGGCAGAGCTTAAAAAAGATTCAGTAAACATAGAAGCCTTTGATATATATAAGCATAAAATCAGGTTGATGGGTGAGAACTTCAAAAGGCTTGGAATTAAAAATGTAAAAGCAGAATTAAAGGATGCATCCATTTTAATGGAAGATCGTGTAGATGAAGCAGATGGTGTTATAGCAGATGTCCCATGTTCCGGCTTGGGAATAATTGCCGGAAAGCCTGATATCAAGCTTAATATTTCCAAGGAAGGAATAAGAGAAATCATTGAACTTCAAAAGAAGATTCTTTCCAATGCGGGTTCCTATGTCAAGAAGGGGGGATACCTTGTTTATTCTACATGTACTTTAAACAAGGAAGAGAACGAGGATAATGTTTCGGAGTTTTTAAAGAACAACCCGGAAT
>JASDTM010000098.1:0-17373 GCA_041891535.1 Clostridiaceae bacterium | reverse complement strand
AAGCAAGGCATGAGAATATTTCATGGTCTGATGTTAAGGAGAAGCTTGAGAAATCACCTAAAAAGCTTGAAGCTTTGTGGGAAATGGAAAGAACAGGGGGAGAGCCGGATGTAGTAGCATTTGACTCAACAAAGAAAGAATATATATTCTATGATACTTCTGCAGAAACTCCAAAGGAAAGAAGAAATGTATGCTATGATCCTGAAGCTTTAGCTTCAAGGAAAGAACATAAGCCTGGTGACAGTGCTCTTGGGATGGCTAAAACTATGGGAATCGAAATACTATCTGAAGAAGACTACAGGTATCTGCAAAGTCTTGGGCAATTTGACTTAAAGACTTCAAGCTGGATATTGACTCCTGAAAGAATAAGAAAGCTGGGTGGGGGACTGTTTTGTGACAGAAGATATGACACTGTCTTCACTTATCATAACGGTGCAGAAAGCTATTATGGAGTAAGAGGCTTCAGAGGAAAGCTGACAGTATAAATTTGTTTCATTGGAGGATATTGCAATTTGAACTACGAAATAAAATTGGTTAATGGTAAAACAATAGCAGTAATAAAGGACGAGAGTGCTTTAATCAAGGATGTTCAGTCAGCCTTGGATCTTATTGCAACAATCAGCTATGAATCAGGTGCCGAGGCGATTGTTTTGCTAAAGGAAAATATTACTGAGGATTTTTTTGATCTGAAAACCAAAATAGCAGGGGATATACTCCAAAAGTTTACCAACTATAAAATGAAGCTGGCTGTAATAGGGGATTTTTCAAATTACACCAGTAAGAGCCTGAAAGATTTTATTTTTGAGAGTAATAAACAGGGTAATATACTGTTTTTACCCACAGTTCAAAATGCCTTGGATGTATTTGGTAAATAACCGAGGTTGGTCTTTTAGAAGTTTGATGAAATAGAATCTTTTCAATGGTAAAAACCATGAAAAAATTTATTAATTCATGTAAAAACATACATTTTTGTATTGAAATCTGAAAGTTATTTTAATGTAGGAAATTCATTGACCTTTACAGGTTTCTTTGTAATAATCTAACTTGGTGGATTTTTTAACAAAGATTATTATTTAGGAGTTTTTACATGAATAACGACCAGAACAAAGTAAACACAGTAACAAATATCATTAAGGATACTACAGCTAATCCAGCTCCATTAGGACTTTTAGCTTTTGGTATGACCACAGTTCTATTAAACATCCATAATGCAGGCTTTTTTCCAATGAATTCGATGATCCTGGCAATGGGAATATTCTACGGTGGAATGGCTCAGGTCATTGCAGGAATAATGGAGTGGAAGAAGAACAACACCTTTGGAACCACAGCATTCACATCCTATGGATTCTTCTGGCTGAGCTTGGTTGGATTAATTTTATTACCTGAAATGGGACTTGGACAGAAGACAGATCCTAAGGCGATGGCCGCATATCTATTCATGTGGGGTCTTTTGACATTCTTCCTTTTCATTGGAACTTTGAAAATAAGCAAAGCTCTTCAGGCTGTATTCGGAACTCTTACAATCCTGTTCCTTTTACTTGCAATTGGAGATTTCACAGGGTCAGAGTTTATAGGTAAGTTAGCCGGATTTGAAGGTATTATTTGTGGCTTTACAGCTATTTATGCTGCAATTGCACAGGTATTGAATGAGGTTTATGGAAAGGTTGTTTTACCTTTAGGAAATGTAAAAAAGTAAGTAGACTTAAGTATCAGTAAATTGAATTGTATTTATAAAATGGGGCTTTGATTTTTCAAAGCCTCATTTTTAGGTGTATAGAACTTAGAATCATATTATAATTATTCTAGAAACAAAAATAGAAGGGTTGGAGGATAATATGAAAATTACAGTCTTACTTGAAAATATTTCAAATGTGCCTGAACTGGGCTCTGAACATGGACTAAGCTTATACATAGAAGCTTTGGATAAAGATATAATGTTTGACACAGGTGAAACTGGTATTTTTAAAGCAAATGCTGATAAGCTGGGCAAGAATATCAGCAAGGCTGAATATCTCATTATTTCACATGGACATTATGATCATGGTGGCGGACTTAAAACCTTTTTAGAAAACAACAGCAAGGCAAAGATTTTCATAAGAAGCACTGCCTTTAAAGATGTGGTGGCTGAATTACCTTCTGGTGAGCTTGAAGATATCGGAATTGACAAGGACATTGAAACCAACAGCCAGGTAGTATTAACTGGTTCTTCTCATAATATTGAAAAGGGGTTTGATCTTTTCTCTGATGTTTCAGGAGAACTCTTCAATCCATCCGGTAATTCTGATCTAAAGGTTAAAAAGGACAAAATGCTAGTCTTGGATGACTTTGACCATGAACAGAATCTTGTAATTACAGAAGGGGAAAAAAGAGTTTTAATAACTGGCTGTGCCCACAGGGGGATAGTCAATATTATTGAACATTGTAATAAAGTATTGGGATATTATCCGACTCATGTTTTGGGAGGGTTCCATTTAAGCAATCCTTCAGCAGGTTTGGACGAAAATCCTGACATGGTTGAGAAAATTGGAGAATATCTTAAAAATACAGGAATAACATATTTTACAGGCCATTGTACTGGTCTAAACTCATTTGGAATATTAAAGAAAATAATGGGTGATAAAATCTCTTACATGACAACAGGAGATGTTATTAATATTTAAACGAACAAAAGAAAGGTTACTTAAGGAAACGAGGGGAGCTAGACATGATAAAAAAGCTTAAGGAAATCAGTATCTACTATAAACATACACTTGTGAACCTGGTGTTTTTGCTGGGTTTAATCCTGAGTGCCATAGGAAGCTGGCAGGTTTACTATCCCAAAATGGGACTGACACCAAAGCTGTTTTCAATGATTCCATACAGCATAATAAAGCTTTTCGCCTTTGCACCAACTGAAGGCTTATGGGGTGATTTACCATTGGCATACCTTCTTGCTGCATGGATCTGTCCTTTAGGTACTGTAATTGGATTCTTCTCATTTTTCAACAGGATTTGGGACAGGATAAAGTTAATTTTCACTCCAAAAAGGAAGGATACCTATCTAATTTTAGGATTCAATGAGAAAAGCAGGATTTTCATATCCCACCTTAAAAAAAGCAAGGCCAATCCATTCATATATGTTGTATTGCCCTTAAAGGATGAAGCGAAGTATAAGAATGAGACCACAAGTCTTGGTATTGATACAATCCCTTTGATTTATGAGGATGCACTCCATCTTGCAAACATTAAATTCGTTGAAAGCTTATACCATGATGGAATCAAGGCTGTTGTATCCTTTGAGGATGAGCCTGTTTGCTATGGTCATCTTTCAATCCTGTCAAAGATATTGGCAAACAGCAAAAAGGGCAACAAGACCTATGATGTGTGGGTATCCACTGAGAATGATGAACTAAAGGATATTATTAAAAAAGAAATGGATCTTTTATCCAATTTCTCCATGCACTATTTCAATACAAATGAACTTGCCGTAGTCAAGCTGATTTCAGGAAGTAATTTCAAGCTTCACAGAACAGATAAATGGGATGAAAAGTGGAGCAGTAAGGATATTTCAAGTGAAAAATCCATTTCTGATAAAATTGGTAAACCCCATCTTTTACTAATTGGGTTTTCAGGACTCGGCCAACAGATATTGAATATGGCTGTGAACCAGGGAAATATCAATCTTTTCGAGAAAATGAAAGTAACAATATTAGATAGAAATGCTGATGGTCTGCTTTCTCAATATGAAGGCTTCATACCACAAATACACCATGTTTTGGATATAGAATTGATTTCAAAAGGGCTTACCTCAAAGGAGACCAGGGAGAGATTAAAGGAAATATCAGAGACAGAACCTATAACTTCAGTTGTTTATACCATTGATGATACTCAAGCCTCATTGTTAAGCCTTGAAAGATATTCAGATTACTTTAAAGACATACCCGTTGCCATCTATTGTGACAATGTAAGTGTATTTGAGCCATTGTTGACTCCACTTCTAAGAAAATATTCAATGCTTACTGTTTTTGGTAATATGAAGGACATTCTTTCTCCCGAAAATATTTTCAATGAGGAAGTATATAAATCAACTAAAAAGTTCAACGGTGAGTATGCTGCTTATTCAGCATTCTTGATGGGATGGGATCCTCCGACAGAAACCATGGAGAAACAATGGGAGAAGCTGAACTCACTTCATAAGGAGTCTTCCTTCTACCAGACAATGCATAGATACGTTAAAGTTGATATTTTAAAAAGAATTGCAGAAGCCTATGGTAATAAACTAACCGTATTTGAAATGATTTCGGGTTGGAAAAAACTGATGGAGAATAAATCCAACGAAGAAAAGGTTGCAGCCATTGAAGCTGATCCGGTGTTAAACTATATGACATCCATAGAACATAAAAGATGGAACTCATTCTATTACAGAAAAGACTTCAAATATTCAGATACTAAAAACGAAGCCCAAAAGCTCCATAATTGTCTTATAGATGATTGGGACCTGTTTTTGAAAATCAGAAGGGACTATGTCATTTATGACTTCCTATCAACCCTGGTAATAGGAGAAAGCGATATTAAGACAGATATTTAAGTTGCATTTGACACTTAAGCAAATAAAAAACTCTGTAGAATAGCTTTGCAGGCCATTCCACAGAGTTTTAATTTTCCTGTAAATTGCGTAATGTATTATGAGCATCAAAAGTTTGAATTTAAAATTGATAAACAATTTTTGAGCATTTCGTTTGACACTTTAACTTAGAAAAAACTCTTAAGAACGGCTTATAGAGCTATTCTTAAGAGTTTTTAAAATGGATTTATCTGCGTAATGTTTTAAAAAGTCAACTACTTTTTGAATGAGAAAATTGGATTATTGAATTCCAAGGTTCTTCATTTCTGAATCTGAAAGTGTTCTTCCTTTAATAAACTTGGAGGATTGGGATAGGAGGGTATCATAATCCAACAGATCAAATTTAAGTGAAGTTTTAAATACCTCCATTTCTGGTGAAATACTGGTTGTACCAGTACCGGTATCCTTTGAAACTGTCAGATAATTGTTGTCTAATACGATACTCTTACCATCAGGGCTGATAAATCCATATACCATGTCAATGAGACTTCCGGCTGTTACAGTGAAGGTCTTTAATAACACTCCACTCTTAAAGTCTGTCAGATAGACATACATATTGTCATTTGCATCTTTTTTTGATCTGATGCTCATGAGGAGCCCTTTGGCCGGGTTATAGAAGTCGTAGTTTCTTATATTTCTGTCAAGGTTTTCTCCATACTTTATTCTTTCAGGTGGAAGTTGTGTTAAAACCTCATCCTCACCCTCGGACCATGTTAAACCATAATTGTTATAGACACCGTATGTCAAAATAGTTCCATTGTCCTTATGAGTTATGTACAGGGTTTTACCAGGAAGATTTTTAATTTGTTTTCCATCTTTAAGGCTGATTAAGGATGAATTTCCCTCTGCATAATTTATTGCTGCAGAGTCCATATTGTCGGATATTACAACACCATATATATAGCCAAGTGGTATCTTATACTTTGATTTGACTTCTCCTGTTGTCGAATCTCTGATCTCCAGATCTCCTGAATGATAAACAGTGACTAACGACTTTGAATCCATTGTAAAGTCATAAACTGCATTGACAACATTATCTTTGAATTCAAAAAGCTCTTTATTAGTAGCAAGATCATAAACTACTACAGCCCTGTACTGGTCATTGGTTGTTGCACTGTTTCCGTCTTTGTCCTTGAAGCCACTTACAACCACCTTGGTTCCATCATCCGATATTATTGCATTATTGAATTCCGAAGGACTGAAGTAGTAGCTCGTTGAGCCCAGGACATCCTCTGAGATTGGAGTCATTTCACCGGTTTTATTATTTCTCTTGTAATATAGCTTATCCCCATACATCAATGTATAGCTTCCGTTTGATGAAGTTCTGGCAACCTGTCCTTCAATGGCTTCAACTGTTTCTGATGAGCTTAAGGATACCAGTTTAATATTCATGTCATTCTTGGATAGTATTGCAAATTGAGACTTATCCGGAGAAAGTACTATAACATCTGCAGATTTATTTCCATAGAATACATTCTTGGACTCCAGTTTACCATTCTTGGCATAGGTTATTGTCTTGTCATCATGTAGGGCAATGAGTTCATTCTCATCATTAATATTGTAGTTTTTCACGTTATTGATAATCAGCTCGGTACTTTCTATAAGCTTAAGAGTTTCAGTATCGTATTTATCTACGGAGTAGTTTTTATTGATATAAAAGGACTTTTTATCCTTTGAGGTTGAAAACACCTTGCTTTCCCTGTTGAACTCAGTTATTTTCTCTGATTGCTTAAGCTTTGTACCTGTTTTAGCATCAACAATAACTATATAATTGTCGTTTGCGGCTAAAATTCTGTTTTCATCTATCCATACGGCGGATTTAAAATAAAAGGGGACGTCCTTTTCCGTTGATATGCCTGTTTTTAAGTCGTAATCAGTGCCCGGCATTATGAGTGGAGGATAGTTTTTAAGAACAGCATTTGTTTTAAGGTCAAATAGAACCATAGTTGGATTTTCAGTGTCACCCTTGACACCGGCTCCACCATAAACAACTAAAAGCTTTGAACCGTCTGGATTTGAATTCATCCTTTCAACATAAGTGTTGGCAGTATTTTTTAGCTGTAAGGGTTCATTTAGTGGCTTCCATGTACTTGTATCATAGGTTGTAAGATTTCCAACCAGGAAGCCATCACTAATAACCAAAAGGTATTTCCCATTATCCGTGAATTTGGCTTGGATTATCTGTGTTTCGCTGTTTAATGTAGCTATTGGTTCCTTCATTTCCCCACTTGGATCCCAAATCATGATCTTCTTATCATGTGCTCCAGTTGCCAAGAATTTTCCATCTGGACTGACGTCAACTGTTGAGATTTGCTCAGTATGAGAATTAAGGGTTTTAATCAGTGCACCATTTTCAGCATCCCAGATACCAACCTGATTATAGCCGTACCCGGCAACAATCTTTGAACCGTCTGAGGTAAAATCAAAATTGGTGATTGAATTTTGAGTATCAATTATGGTTTTAATATCAGCACCGGAAGAATAAACGGAGTCGTTGATTATACCCATATGCTGATTCTTTAAATCTTCGAATTTCTTCATATCCTTTTCTATTGGTTTCATGGCTAAATCAGCAACCATAAGTGCCTTTATCCTGTCACCATTGGTAAGGTAATTTCTGGAAGAATTCAGCAGCAGGGCAGAGTTATTTTGTATTGCATCCTTTTTAGCTATATTTTCACGGTTATAAGCATTTACCATGAACACACCAAAAATAAACCGGGCAGCAGCAACTATTGAAGAAACCATTAATAGAAGCCTGGTTCTTCTCTCTTTATCTCGTTGCTTAAGGTCCCCATAAGACATGTTAAGAATAGCAGCCATTATTCTGTATTTTTCAGTTTTTAGAAGATCCGCTGCTTTAGAAGTTAAGGCTTTAAGCTTAGTTGGATCATTTTTCTCAAGGGAAGCATAGCCTTCAAAGTTTGGTGCTTGCACCTCCAAAGGTCTCATTTCTGCTGCAAGTATCTCATGAGGTTCTAAAGTTACTGTCCCATCCTCATTTACCTTTTCCTTTTTTAAGGTTAAAAGCTGTGGCGGGAAAGACTCGCTTGGTTCTCCTTCAATAAGAACAGGTATAATCCTGTCGCTGCCATGCATTTCAATAAAGGTTGAGACCTCTTTAAGACACCACTCACTTTCCTTAGTTCTCTTAGAGCAAATAACTACAAGATACTTGGAGTTTTGAAGAGCATCATGGATGGAGTCAGAAAGACTAGTAGTCGTCAGTTCCTCCCTGTCCCTGAAAACCCTGAACTGTGGTCTTTTGCCGTTTACGCTGAACTCCTTAGGAACCTTAAAGGTTTCTATCATAGTATGAATCTTGGATGCTATTGTGGCATCCGGTTCAATATGGCGGTAGCTTATAAAGGCTTCATACTTGTAATCCTTGCTCTTAAAATCAAGGGCTGCTTCCGCAGCAGGCTTAACATCAGCTATAAGATTCATATTAACAGTTTCAAGGTTTTGATCTGTTTTTTCTTCTCCGTCATTTTCGACAGTGTTCCCTAAATTTCTTTCATCTTCAGTCATAAAACGAGTCTCCGTAAGAAATGTAATATAGTAATTCGTAAATCAAATTAGTAATATTTTAACATAGAGAAAATATCCAATCTGAAAGTTTGGATAAATATTCATAATATACCATTGATATTTAACAATTTCTGACAAGATATTATAGAGTACAAAATATCAATATTTTGCTGTTTAGTAGTGGAAAAAATTTTCTCTATTTTTTATCTTCATAAATAATGTCTTTTATCATTTCAGGTCTGATTTCCCAGATATTAGCCTGGATTTTAAATAGATCATTTTCCCAGTTGTCAATATCGAACACCCTGATCCAGCTATCCCTCACCATTTTTGCTTCAGCAGGATAAAAGTGAGTTGTCTTCTTATCAAGGAAGGAGAATCCATCCGCGAGACCCTTTGATACCACCAGATTTGAGAATGCTTTGGCATCTTCTTGGTCCTTTGGAACATAGGTATGATTCAAAACTAAGTCCCACTTGGAACCATCAAAATATATAACCTGTGATTCAGGTATTTCCACAACAAAGACTACTTCATCAGCCACCGGTCTTAGCATGTATTCTTCCCTTGCTGAGCACCAGATTGGGTAGGTCACACCTTCTGGTTTAGGAACCTTTTTAGACGCTTCAATCACAAACCAATCATATAGCTCAGTAAAGTAATCAGTAATGATATCAAACTTCTCCTCAAGATGTTTTCTGGTAATTCTTATAACACCGTTTTTTTCTAAGTCTTTTAAACTGTCAATTTTCTGCCTGGTCCATAAAGTAACCATCTTTTCTGAGTTTTTGTTTGCTTCCATAGCGAAACCTCCGTCAGTCTTCTTTTTATAATTCATTTCAAGTCTTATAATTTCACTATAGATGTTTGAATATTAATGTCAAATACCTTAATAAATACACAAAATGAAAGTGAAACAGAATTGAAATGGAAATATACTTTGAAACTGAAAGGCTTGTTGTAAGAAGATTTAAAGAGGAATATCTTGATGATTTCATGAGTTATAGAAACAATATGGATTGGATGAAATATCAGAGCTTTAAAGGAAAAACCAAGGAAGAATATAAAAGAGCTTTAATTGGTGAATTTAATCTAAGCAATGGAGTTCAACTTGCCATAATAAACAAAGAAAATGGCAGGTTGATTGGGGATTTATATTTACAAAAGAGCTCGAAGGACTATTATCTAGGTTTTACTGTAGCTCCAAAATATTCAAGACAGGGTTATATATTTGAGGCTGTTACCAATCTAAAATCAATACTCAAAGAACTAGGGGCAAACAGTATTATTGCAGTTGTATCTGATGAGAACTCTGCTTCACGGGAACTTTTAAAAAAGCTGGGGTTTATATATTCCGGGATGTTCAGACCTGATGAGACTGAGTACACCTTTTATCTATAGTTTTTTACTTGATTAATTATCCCTTGGAGGATATTGTTAATACTTTAATAATCGCAAATGTCTGGTATAAATGTGTTAGAGTTAGTATAGATAAATTGACATACTACAACAATAATTTGAATATTAGGGGGTATTTATATGGACTTGATGGATCTGATGAAAAATAGATATTCAGTTAGAAGATTTGATAATAAACCTGTGCCAAATGAATTAGTAGAGAAGCTTGTGGAGGCTGCAAGAATCGCGCCAACAGCACATAACTATCAGCCTTTTAAAGTATATAAACTTATTGGAGATGGAGTTGATAGTTTGTTAAGTGCAATAACTCCTTGTAACTATAAAGCCCCATTGAACCTGGTGATTACCATGGATGTGGAAAAAAGCTGGAAGAGGCCTGATGGGCTCAATCTATCAATGCTTGATGCTGGAATTGTGTGTACACATATTATGCTTATGGCGGAGGAACTTGGTCTTGGAGCTTATTGGATTGCAGATATAAACGGCAAGAAGGCAAAAGAGCTTTTAGGACTTGGGGTAAATGAGGAGATAATTACAATTTTTGAAATTGGATATCCATTGGAAGGTTCAAAACCTGGACCTTGGCATACTAAAAGAAAAACTACTGAGGAAATTTATTCAGAACTTAAAATAGATTAAGAATTCCAAAATAAAAAAACAAAGCGGGTAAAAAAATGGATGAACAATTAAAAGAAAGTACAGATTCATTCAGGGGAACAAAACTTAATAATCTAATAGGGGAACAGCCTGCTGTAAAAGGTGGGATTTTATTCGTTCTTGCAGTCATTGTGTGTATTTTGAACCTTCAAGCACCAATGACTTCAATCGCGCCTGTTGCAACAGAAATTGCAGCTGACATGAAGAACTTCGACCTTGGTTTTACGGGAAGTCTTCCAATAATAATATTTATAATTTCAGGACTCTTTGTACAACGATTTGAGTGGTTTTTTACTACAGAGAAGGCAGTTGCAATTTCTTTATTTATGATTGCAATTGGACAGCTTTTCAGAGCAATGACTTCAAGCTTCATTGTTTTTATAGCTACTTCTTCTATTGCGCTGATGGGAATTGGGTTCTCCTATGCACTGCTCCCTCCATTATTCAAGAAATACACTCCGGATCATGTAGGACCGTTAACTGCAGCATACTCAGCACTCCGGGCAGTATCAAGTGGATTGCCCGCATTATTGGCTGTAAGTCTACTAAATATGGGTGGTTGGAGAATGGCAATTGGAGTTTATGCACTACCAGCTGCACTTGCAATAATCCCGTGGATACTATTATCACTCAGGGTATCAAAAACCTTAGGAACTAATAAAATTCAAAATGAAAGAATGCCTTTGGAGAGGAAGATTTTAGGCTACAGCTCTGTTAGATGGTCAAATGCCTGGGCACTTGGAATAACGGTAGGAGTTGCCTTTTTCCTTGATTTCAGTTTTCTAACATTTTTACCGGGATATCTCAGCAAAGTAGGCTATGAGCCTCAAACAGCAAATTCCATGGTTGCACTGTACAGTGTATTCGGGATTATTCACTCCATGATTGTGCCTGTTGTCTTATCAAAAATGAAGAATCCATACTTAATAATGAAGATATCTACTGCCTGTTATATGATAGCTATTTTAGGCTTTTTATTTGCACCTGGCGGAGGGTTCTCCTGGCTATGGGTTATTTTTGCATGTGAAGGAAATATGGTGATACCAGGATATTTAAGACTTATAAATATGAGAACCAGAACTACAGAAGGGTCCACTAACCTTGCTGCCTTTACCATTACCTTAGGGTACTTGATTGCTGTATTCGGTCCTATTTTATTTGGGGTTTTGCTGAAAATTACAGGTGGATATTTTGCGCCGTTTATAATGTGCCTTATAATTGCAGTTGTAATTTTAATATCAGGCAGAAAATCTGTTGAGCCAGTATTCCTTGAAGATATGAATAGTTGATAATATCGAGTAGTTAAAGTAAACAATACATTATATTTCTGACAAGTTTTAACCAACTTTCATAATTATGTTGGTTTGGATGATAGACTTGTAGCAGGAGAAAATTGTCCGTTGAAATTTCAATATATTAATTTGAGCTTATACTTTATGGGAACTTAGGAATTAGAACCTGAAGTGTAGATGTTACACAATTTCTTAATATGGGCAGGTTTTCTCTGAATATTAAACTATTATGGGAGGAACTATTATGGCTTACAAAATTATTAAGGAGTTTCCAAACGATATTATTTATAAGAAGGGTGAGACTTGTGTTTCTCTATATCAGGAAACTCATAGACATTCACCTGATAATGCAGCTGATATCATAGTTTTTAAGAACCTTTTAAAGAAGGTGGAGGAAGATCTTAAAGATAAAAATGGGGACAGAGAAAGTATTCTAAAACAGCTTTCTGAACTCAGGGACGATAAGATGTTCTGGTTGAATACTTTAGATGGTCTGGCAGTTTTAGTGAATAAATCAGAATGTCTTGTTTATCTTTTAGAAATGAAGTTGGAAAACCAGGTTATTGTGTCGGATAAGTTCCATATAAAACCACTGATTAAGTATTTCCAGGCCAATCAAAAGTACCAGGTTCTTGGAATAAACAGGAATTCCATAAAGGTATTTGAGGGAGATAAATTCGGGATCAAAGAAACTGAAATATCGAAAGAGATCCCAAAGACTATAGAAGAAGCATTAGGTGAAGAAATTGTATCCAAGGCTACTGTAAGCAGATCTGGTGGCAGCAGTGGAACAGCCTTCCATGGAACAGGCGGAAGAAAGGACGAAATTGACAAGGACACAGAGAAGTTCTTCCGTGTTGTTGATAAGGCTGTTACCGAGAATATCTCAAAAAATTCACAGCTTCCATTAATTCTGGTTTCCTTGGATGAGTACCAGACAGAATTTAAAAAGATCAGTAATAATCCATATCTTGTAAAGGAAGGGTTGAAAGTCTCCTTGGAGTCCTTTAGTCCATCAGTGATGAAAGACAAAATATGGGAAATTATAGATAGGGAGAATCAGGAAAAAGTAAGCAAGAATATTGAAGAATTCAATAATGGCTTATCTACTATTTCAAGTACTGACAACCTTGAAAGAATTGCAAAAGCAGCTGTGGAAAACAGAATCAAAACCATTATGGTAGAACAAAACAGAGTAATACTAGGTGCTCTTGATAGTGAATCCGGAGAGATTCTATTGGACAAGGAAAATTCAGATCTATTGGAATCCCTTGTATCCCATGTTATGGCAGGTGGCGGAGAAATAGTCGTGTTACCTAAGGATAAGATGCCTTCAGATACTGGAGCTGCAGCCATATTCAGATATTGATAATAATAAAGGCCATCAGATTTCTGGTGGCCTTTTCCAAACAATATTGTATATTTAATGATATGAATTATTTATTTAAATTTCGGAATTAAATTAAATATAGCATTTAGTAAAAGCAAAGGACAGAATTAGGGCATGATATTAATTGGGTTAAAAAACTGCAGCAACTGCAGAGAAATTGAAAAGATATTAAAGAGTAAAAACATTGAATATGAGTACAGGGAAATTGATAAGGATACACCTGCTGCTGAAGAATTAAAGGGACTACATAAAAAGAGCGGATTACCAATAGATAAATTTTTCAACACAGCAGGTCAGGTTTATAAATCTTTAGGTCTTAAGGATAAAATATCTAAAATGACAGATGAGGAAAAATACAAGAATTTGTCATCAGATGGCATGTTGATAAAAAGGCCTATTCTTGTAACTAAGGATAAGGTAATTGTAGGGAATGATGTTAAAGGCTATTTGGAAGGTATTTAAGTACTGGTGTTTATTTCATAATTATTGAGCAGGTGTGGAAGAAATATAGTGGGAATTTTATTGAAGGACATTAAGATAAGTGCTCCTGCAAAAAGAGCACTTGAGAGTGTTGGCGTAAAAGAGCTAAAGGATGTTACCAAGCATTCAGAGAAAGAGCTGTTAGACCTTCATGGCTTTGGACCAAAGGGTATGACTATTTTGAAAAAACTATTGGAAGAAAATGGATACCAACTAAAAAAATAAAATAATGTTTTACATATAAATAAATATGTAAAACAAAATCAAAAAACATGTAATGGAGGAATTAAAATTGGATAGAACAATAAGTATTAAGGGAAATGGAAAACTTTTCATTAAACCTGATCAAATTGAAGTTTCCTTGTCTTTAGAATCAGTTGATGAAAACTATGAAAAAGCAATGTTGAAAGCTGAAAAAGGTACTTCTGAAATATTGAAGGCAATAACAGATTCTGGATTTAAGAAAGAAGATGTTAAAACAACAGATTTTTCTGTGAGAGTTAAGTATGAAAGCATCTATGTGGATAACATATATAAGGAAAAATTTGTGGGATATCAGTGTAATCAAGGTATGCTATTGACCTTTGATTTGGATAATAAAAAGCTGACCTCTATTCTAAGTAAAATCTCAACCTTGAAAGGAAAACCAAGAATAGATGTAAGATTCACAGTAAAAAATAAGGATAAATACGTAGATCAGGTTTTAATTAGTGCTGTTGAAGATTCAAGGAACAAGGCTGAATTATTGGCTAAATCAGCAGGAGTTACACTTGGAAATCTTGTTTCAATGGACTATGGGAAGGATGATTTTGACCTATATTCTCCTACAGTATATGCCAGGGAAAATTTTATTGCTGATGCATCAATGAAGATGGCAGGGGCCCCGGAGATGAACCCTCAGGATATTTCTCTTGAGGAAAATATTCTAATGGTTTGGGAGATAAAATAAATTCAGTATAGGGATTTAGTAAAAAGGATGAAAATTTCAGACAAAGTTGTTTTAAGAAAAGAAGAGGAAAAAGACTATCTAAACAGTGAGGCTATGACCAGAGAAGCATTTTGGAATGTTTATCACCCGGGATGTTCTGAGCATTTCTTGATAACCAAGATCAGATTGCATGAATCCAACATTCCGGAGCTGTCAATTGTTGCGGAGGTAGACGGGAAATTGGTTGGATCCATATACTATACGGAGTCAAAGCTAATCTTTAAAGACAGCACTCAGGAGTATGATATTAAAGTTGCAACTTTTGGCCCCTTGGCAGTTGATCCGGAATACCAAAACAATGGTATTGGATTTATGTTGATTAAAGACACCTTATTAAAAGCTGAAGAGCTTGGGTATAAAGCCATATTTATTTATGGTAATCCGGAATACTACGGAAGATTTGGATTCGTTAATGCTGAGAAGTATGGAATATCAACTGAGGATGGCAAAAACTTTGATGCATTTATGTGCCTGGAGCTTAAAAAAGGTGCTTTAAAAGGAATCAGCGGCAGACTGATTGAATCTGAAGTATTTAAGAATATTAATGTAGAAGAATTAGAAGAATATGATTCTAAATTCCCCGAAAAAGAGAAGAAGATATTACCTGGTCAGCTGGGTGTTTAGCAATACCAGCTGGGAAAAATTAAAGTAGTCAAAGGAGGTTCTGATGAAGAAAATTGTTACTATAATTTTAGATAATTATGCCGACTGGGAAGGTGCATACATTGGTGTGGCTTTTTCAGAGCTCGGGATTGAACATGAAATAAAATACGCATCCTTGGATGTGCTTCCTAAAAAATCTATTGGTGGAATGACAGCTGTGCCTGATATGGCAATTAATGAAATACCAATGGACACCGATATTTTAATATTGGTAGGGGCAAATGCGTCATGGAGGAGTATAGAAACAGAAGATATAAAAGAAAAAGTAAATGCTTTTTTTAATGAAGGAAAAGTAGTTGGGGCAATATGTGATGCTGCAACATATCTTGGTATCACAGGAATATTAAACAGCCATGAACACACATTGAACAGCCTGGCTGAAATGAAGGATTTTGAAGCTTATTCTGGTAGCGATAGATATAAAAAGGAAGAATCTGTAAGAGACTTTAATTTGGTTACAGCAAATGGAAATGCACCAGTTGAGTTTACAGCCAATATACTGAGAGCTGCAGAAGTAGACGAGGAACAGGTAACAATGTTCTATGACTTCTACAGAAATGGCTACCATAATGCACTTAAAAAATATGGATTTGAATAGAGGAAATTTGAGATGTTCAGGGAAATGAGAAGAATCAGGCAAAAATTAGATCAGACTGAGGTAAATGAAATACTGTTGAACTCATCAACAGGTATATTAGGAGTCATAGGAGAGAATGGCTACCCTTACACAGTTCCTGTGAACTACACCTATACAAACGGAGCAGTTTATATACACTGTGCAATTACAGGTCATAAGGTAGACGCATTAAAGGCTTGTGACAAAGTATCCTTCACTGTTGTATCGGAGGATGAGGTTGTTCCAAGTACATTCTCAACCAATTATAAAAGCGTTATTGGGTTTGGAAAAGCAAGTATAGTTGAAGAAAATACAGAAAAAAGACTTGCCTTGGATTCTCTGGTAGATAAATATTCTTCTTCATTTAAAGAAGAAGGGAACAGGGAAATAGAAAGGGAATGGTCCTTAGTCAGTATAATTAAAATAGAGTTTGATCATATATCTGGTAAAACAGCAAAATCCCTTGTGAAATCAGGCAAATAGCATGGATTTCAAAGAAAGAATTGTTATTCTGACTAAAAAAGTAAAGAGAAATGTAAAAGCCATAATAATCACCATGAAAATGGAAGATACTCCTATATTGGCAAAGATTTTCGGGATGATGACAGTGGTTTACGCATTGTCACCAATAGATTTGATTCCGGATTTTATTCCGGTTTTAGGATATTTGGATGACTTAATAATACTTCCAATTCTTGCCTCCCTTACAATAAAATTCATTCCACCTGATATTTGGGAAAAAGCTCTTTTTGATGCTGACAGAACCAGTAATAAAGAACCCAAGAAATGGTATTACTCAATACCAATAGTACTGATCTGGCTTCTGGTTATTTACTTTTTGCTCAAGAGATTCAATGTGCTTTGACTTTTATTTTAGATTAAGTAAATATTGGCGCGATACAAATAAACGTCACGCTCAAAAAAAATAGAATATCCCCAAAATTAACCTTATTTGCTTATTATTAAAGCCCTTTGTACTGGGTTTTAGTGATAACGAATTTATTAGGATAAAATATTTTGTGATATTTTCAGAATTTGACTTAAATCAAAGTACATATGGAATTTTATGTATAGAATTAAGGCATAAGGTAAAGAAACTAATTAAATCGGAGGAAAAATAAATGAGTAACACACTGAATATTTCAAAGGATACAAGCTTAGGGGAATTAATCATCCATTATCCAGCAATCACAGAAAAGCTGAATGAACTTCAGATTGACTATTGCTGCCAGGGGGATAGAACCCTGAAGGAAGTAATCTCAGCTGGTGAAATAAAGGAAGAATTTATTGAAGAAGCAAAGAAAGGTTATGCAAGTTACCTTGAAGAACCTGATAAGGAAACACCGGTAAACGAATTAACAGATATTGAATTAATAGACTTGATACTTTATAAGCATCATCAAAAAGAAAGAAATCTTTGGACTGAGCTTGATAAAATGGTGAACAAGATTTTAAGAGTTCACTATGACCATGGTAAGGATCAGCTTTTAGACCTTCATAGAGCGTTTGCAACCTTGAAAATGGAGCTGGAAGAGCACTTTGTAAAAGAAGAAGCAGAATTATTCCCACTTATGGAAGAAGAGAACAAGACACCAGAACAGATTAAGGTAATTGCTGACATGGTTAAAGAACTAGAATCAGATCATGATGCAGTTGGAGACCTTTTAAAAGACATAATCAGAATAACAGATGGATTTACTCCTCCAGGATATGCTTGTAACACTGTATTAGCAG
>JASDTM010000097.1:14711-17625 GCA_041891535.1 Clostridiaceae bacterium | reverse complement strand
GTTTATAAGTCCTTTCATTGAAAGTAATGTTATCTATAGCCTCTCCCCTTGATTTATTCAATGAGAATATTTGACCAAGTCTACTTTCATTAACCTCTAATGCATCCCAGATATTCATGGTTGTATCGCCTATTTCAAATATTCCTGTCTGGTCAAAGCTTCCGATTTCAATCAGCTTTAAACCAGGATAATTTACTAATTCATCTTTTCTGAAACCATTCATATCAGTTGCAACAATGAAGTCTGCCGAGGATTTTTCAAATCCATTAAGATCATTTACACTTTCATTTAGCTTAAAACCTGTTCTCTCACCAAAAGACATGTTGAAAAGTGTCATATAAAGTCCCTTGAAAGTAGAATCACAGGCTGATACCAAGCCTTTTTCATTCATTGTTCTGATAAAAGCAGCATTTAATTTAAAAGAATCTTTTTCAGGTAATTCTTTACCACTTTCATCCTCAGTCTTGGTCTTTAAAAGGTACAGCTTTCCTGAGCCTTTTAAATTGTTGGTTAAAAGCTTACTTGTCTTTTCAGTGTTCACTGCAAAGCTTATTAATGTTGGAGGAACGCTGATATCTTCAAAGGTACCACTCATGGAGTCCTTTCCGCCTATGGCTGGAACTTCCAGATCCAACTGTGCTTTTAAAGCTCCCAAAAGCGCTTTAAATGGCTTACCCCACTTCTTTTTGTCTGATCCAAGCTTTTCAAAGTATTCCTGGAATGACAGTCTAACATTATCTATTGGTGCTCCAGATGCAGCTATTTTAGCCATGGATTCAACTACAGCCATATATGCACCCTTGAATTGATCATTTTCTGATAAATATGGATCAAAACCATAGGCCATCAAGCTGCTGTCAGAAGAGATTCCTTTATCCAATGGAATTGATGCTGCCATATATGAGCTCTCTGTATCCTGATAGGAGCCTCCAAAAGGAAGAATACTTGTTGCGCAGCCGTTGGTTGAGTCAAAGTATTCATTCAAGCCCCTCTGACTCTGGTTATTAAGATCAAGTAGCATCTCATTAATAGCTGAATCAAGAGTTAAATCTGATTTTTTATGATTTTTATCTGAATTCGTTTCTGTAACCTGTACAGCCTGATACTGTTTTGCTCCGGCAGAGTCAAGGAATTCTCTGTCCAAGTCACAAACTGTCTTTCCATGCCAGTTCATTACTAATCTTTTTTCTTCAGTAACTTTAGCAATTACAGTGCCATCAAGGTTTTCTTCATCAAGGTAACCCATGAACTTATTTAAGTCCTTCTCATGGATAACCACCGCCATTCTTTCCTGGGATTCAGAAATTGCAGTTTCAGTTGCGTTCAATCCCTTATATTTTGTAGGAACAACGGAAAGATCAATATCAAGTCCATCTGCTAATTCACCCACAGCAACACTGACTCCGCCTGCGCCGAAGTCATTGCATCTTAATATAAGTTCCTTAACCTTGTTCTTTCTGAAAAGTCTTTGGATTTTTCTTTCAGTAGGTGCATTTCCTTTTTGTACTTCAGCGCCGGATTTTTCAATTGATGTTACATCATGGCTTCTTGAAGAACCAACTGCTCCACCGATTCCATCACGTCCGGTTTCTCCGCCGATTAGCAGTATAAGATCCCCTGCATCAGGTCTTTTTCTGATGACAAATTCAGCCGGAGCTGCACCAATTACTGCGCCAACCTCCATCCTCTTAGCCTTATAACCGGGATGATATATTTCATGTACAACTCCGGCGGCAAGACCAATCTGATTTCCATAGCTGGAATAGCCCTTTGCGGCAGTTGTTGTTATTTTTTTCTGAGGAAGCTTTCCTTTTAAAGTTTTTTCTGTACTTTCAGTTGGGTCAGCAGATCCTGTGAATCTCATTGCCTGATAGACATAACTTCTGCCTGACAGTGGATCTCTTATAGCTCCTCCAAGACAAGTTGCTGCACCACCAAAGGGTTCTATTTCTGTTGGATGGTTATGTGTCTCATTCTTGAACATTATTAAATGTTCTTCATCTCCATTTGCTGTACCAATCATCCTTTTTATTGAACAGGCATTTATTTCTTCGGATATATCAAGATCAGTTGCCTTTCCTGTTTTTTGCAAATATCTTGAACCTATGGTTGCAAGGTCCATTAGTGAATCAGGTTTTTCAGACCTTCCAAGTGTTTTTTTAAGTTCCTTGTATTTTAAGTAGGTTTTATATTCTATTGAATCTTCATCATCAAAGGATATATCATCCAAAATTGTATTGAAGGTTGTATGACGGCAGTGATCAGACCAATAAGTATCAAGTACTTTTATCTCTGTTTCAGAAGGATCTCTATACTCTTTATTAAAGTATTCTCTTACAACCTTTAAATCATTTAAGTTCATTGCAAGTGAATGATCTTTTATAAAAGTATTCAATTCTTCGTCAGTAAATGAAATAAAACCCTTGTATACAGGTGGTGCACTTTTATCCTCACTGCTTTCATCAAAGCGTACAGATAAAGAACCCTCCCTCATTTCCACTGGGTTTATAAGATAATTTTTTATTTTTTCAATTTCAGTCAAAGAAAGTGCAGCATTTTTAAAAATATAAACCTTCTGTGCTTTTACATTTAACCCGAATTTTTCATAAACAAGCTCAAGACATTCCCTTGCTGCATCCTCACGGATATTGAATTGTCCGGGCAGAAATTCAGTAATAATAACAACATCATCTTCATTGAACAGATTTTTACCATCTAATAGAACAGTGTCTGCATTTTTCTCTGCAAAGACCTTAAATACAGAGTCCAAAAATTCTTCTTCACTTAAATTTTCAACAATATACCTGTTAGCTACCTTTAAATTACCTGGATGGATCCCAAGATCACCGGCAATACTTTTTGATGTGATTCCGGACTCCACATCCAGCTCATCATTTTTAAGTACGTATAACTC
>JASDTM010000097.1:6413-14701 GCA_041891535.1 Clostridiaceae bacterium | reverse complement strand
GTATAACTCTCTCATAACATCCTCCGAACATTTATCATATTAATCTTAATAATTAATCGTATTATAGTCAATAATAAAATGTGAAATTATGTTATTGTTCGTGTTTCCTGGTCTGAAAAGTTATATTATCTCTATTTTCAATATACTTTTTCAGTGAGATAACATCATTCGTTATATAAATACGAACAATTGATATATAATAAAAGAAGAGTAATTCAGCACTTATAAAACAGAAAAATCTAAATGAAATATCTGTAAATAAAAATTTAAACTGGGTTATCACCCAATCAGGAGCTTAAACATGAACTTTATCAAAGTAGCCTCTGTAAGTCCAAAACTAAGAGTTTGCGACACCGGATTCAATACAACTGAAATCATACGTATATTAAATGAACTCAGTGACAAAAACGTGAGTCTTGCAGTATTCCCGGAACTATCCATAACCGGGTACACCTGTGGAGATATTTTCCTTCAGGACAGACTTTTAAATGAAACATTATCTTCATTAAACGAATTAAAAAAGACTTCAAAAAATCTTAAGACTGTTTTTGCAGTTGGAGCGCCATTAAGGAACGAATCAAAGCTTTACAATTGTGCAGTTTTAATCGGAAATGGAGAATATCTAGGAGTTGTACCAAAGGAATACATTCCAAACTATAACGAATTCTATGAAGGCAGATGGTTTAAAAAATGGGATCCCACCGACAAGGATACAATTACAATCAACGGCGAGGTTATTCCCTTCGGGCAATTTGTTTTCACCAATGATTCTGTAAATATTGGTATAGAAATTTGCGAGGATATGTGGGCAGTGAATATGCCTTCCAATTCCGCTGCTTTATCTGGAGCTGAAGTATTGTTAAACCTGTCTGCAAGCAATGAATTGGTTGCTAAAGCCGGTTACCGAAGAAGCCTTGTCTCAATTCAGAGCGGAAAATTATTATCAGGATATGTTTATTCATCCTGTGGTGTGAATGAATCTACTACTGATGTGGTTTACAGCGGACATCTGATGATTTCGGATCTTGGCACCATTATCAGTGAAAATAAGAGATTTAATATTGAATCAGAATATATTATCTCCTGGATTGATGTGGACAGGATCAGAAACGAAAGAATGAGAAACACTACCTTCAGAGACTCCAAACCAATGAGAAAATTACCGTCAATACCATTTAATATTGAAAAATCAGATTTAAGTGAATTCGACAGAGTTATCAATCCTCACCCGTTTATCCCAGAGGAAGGTGACATGACAGAAAGGTGTACTGAAATTTTCAATATACAAGCTCATGCACTTGCTTCAAGACTAAGAGCAATTGGACTACATAAACTGGTTCTTGGCATTTCCGGAGGCTTGGATTCAACCCTTGCTTTACTCGTTTCTTTAAAAGCACTAAAGCTCAATGGATATGGACCTGAAAATATTATTACCATAACAATGCCGGGATTCGGAACAACTGACAGAACCTATATAAATGCAGTAAATCTAATGAAGGAAATAGGAACTGATTTCAGGGAAATCGATATTAAAGAAGCCACCCTACTTCATTTTAAGGATATCGGTCATGATGAGGCTACTCATGATGCCACCTATGAGAATACTCAAGCAAGGGAAAGAACTCAGATATTAATGGACATTGCAAATAAAGAGAGTGCAATTGTTGTGGGTACCGGTGATTTATCAGAGCTGGCTTTGGGCTGGGCTACTTATAATGGAGACCATATGAGCATGTATGGGGTAAATGCATCCATTCCTAAAACCTTGGTCAGATATCTTACAAGATATGCAGCCTTAAACGAATCAACTGACAAGGTAAAGGAAATACTGCTTGATGTTTTGGATACTCCTGTTTCACCAGAGCTTCTCCCCCATTCAAAAGAAGGGAAAATAGTTCAGAAAACTGAGGATATCATAGGACCATACGAGCTCCACGATTTCTTCTTATACCATATGCTAAGATATGGAGCACCGCCGGAAAAGATACTGTTCCTGGCAAAGCATGCCTTCAATGGTGTATATGACGAAGAAACAATAACTAAATGGTTGAAGCTGTTTATAAAAAGATTCTTTACAAATCAGTTTAAAAGATCTGCACTCCCGGATGGTCCAAAGGTTGGTTCAATATCCTTATCTCCAAGGGGTGACTTGAAAATGCCTTCCGATGCCTCCTACATGGCGTTTATTGATATAACTTAAAGCTGAATAAAAATATAACGTTTCATATGTGGTATTTAATACTACATTGTGTTATACTTCGAAATGTTAAGCAAAACTAGATTTATTAATATGAGGTGAGAATAATGTGGTATACACAATCCACTGAAGAAGTCTTAAAGGAGCTGCAGGTTGATCCTGTAAAAGGATTATCCAATGAAGAAGCAGCAGAAAGACTTTTGAAATACGGTAAAAATAAACTGCCTGAAAAGAAAAGAAAATCTGTTTTTAAAATGTTTATTGAACAACTGCAAGACACAATGATCTACATACTTTTGATTGCAACAGTATTGTCTGCATTCATGGGTGATGTGGCAGAAGCGATTATTATTTTAGTGGTAGTTGTTTTGAATGCTGCAATCGGAGTTTTCCAGGAAAATAAAGCTGAAGCTGCTATGGAAGCACTTAAAAAACTGACTACACCCCATGCACTTGTAAGACGTGGCGGAGAAGTTATTGAAATCAGTTCTGAGGACATTGTTGTCGGAGATATAGTCGAAATTGATGCAGGAAGATATATTCCAGCTGATTTAAGATTAATTGAATCAATAAACCTTCAGATTGAAGAATCAGCTTTAACCGGTGAATCAGTACCATCAGAGAAGTTTGCCACATTTTTAGCTGAAAAAGATGATACTCCTTTGGGAGACAGAAAAAACATGGCCTTCATGTCCACCCTTGCAACCTATGGCAGAGGTGTGGGAGTTGTAGTAGCAAATGCAATCGGATCTGAAATAGGGAAAATAGCCAAAATCCTTGAAGAAGATAATGAAGAAATGACTCCATTGCAGAAAAGACTTGATAATCTTGGTAAATCTTTAGGATATCTATGTCTTGGTATTGCAGGCATCATGATGGTTGTCGGAATACTTCAGCAAAGAGATGCAAAAGACATGTTCTTAACTGCAATTTCCCTGGCTGTTGCAGCAATACCTGAAGGACTTCCTGCCATAGTTGCAATAGTACTTGCACTTGGCGTCACAAGAATGAGCAAGAACAATGCAATAGTCAAAAAACTTCCTGCTGTTGAAACACTTGGATCTGTTAATGTAATTTGCTCAGATAAGACCGGTACTTTGACACAGAACAAAATGACTGTCATAAAAACTTACGCTGATGAAGAATATCATGAACTTGATGCAGATCTTCAAAACGTGGACTCATCAGATGCAGAAAAGCTTCTATTAAAATCCTTCATATTATGTTCTGATGCAACTGCAAATGATGAAAAAACAACTGGAGACCCTACTGAAGTAGCCTTCATTGTTGCTGGAAACAGAATGGGAATGACCAAGGAAGCATTAAATGCAGAATTCCCAAGAGCAAATGAAAAACCCTTTGATTCTGACAGAAAGCTGATGTCCACTGTGAACAAGGAAGGTAACTCCTATGCTGTACACACAAAAGGTGCAACAGATAATCTGATTAAGATATCAAACAGAGCTTATATAGACGGTAAAGTAGTACCAATGACAGAGGATATTAAAAACAACTTCTTAAAAGAAGCTGAGAACATGTCCAATGAGGCGTTAAGAGTACTTGGAGCTGCTTATAAGATAGTTGATAATGTTGTTTCAGTCGATGAAATGGAAAATGATCTTATATTCCTAGGTCTTGTTGGTATGATAGACCCTCCGAGACTTGAAGTAAAAGACTCAATAAAGCTTGCAAAACATGCCGGTGTTAAAACCATAATGATAACTGGTGACCATAAAAACACAGCTGTTGCCATTGCAAAGGAACTTGGAATTGCAACCTCAGCTGACGAAGCATTGACTGGTTCAGAAATAGATACCTTCACTGATGAAGAATTCGATAAGAATATTTCAAAATGGAGAGTTTTTGCAAGAGTTTCACCTGAACATAAAGTAAAAATTGTAAGATCCTTCAAGAACAACGGAAATATAGTATCGATGACAGGTGACGGTGTAAATGATGCTCCATCCTTGAAATTTGCAGATATCGGTGTTGCCATGGGTATCACAGGTACTGACGTATCCAAGGGTGCAGCTGATATGATACTGACAGATGATAACTTTACAACTATTGTAAAAGCTATTGAAGAAGGAAGAAACATTTACTCCAACATTAAAAAAGCGGTAATATTCCTGTTATCCTGTAACCTGGGAGAAATAATATCAATATTCTTCTCAGTACTTTTCAACTGGCCTATCCCACTTTTAGCATCCCAGATATTATGGGTTAACTTAATTACTGATACTCTCCCTGCAATTGCACTTGGTGTTGACCCAGGAGACCCTGATGTCATGCTTAAAAAGCCAAGATCTCCTAAGGAAAGCTTCTTTGCAAACGGCGCAGGTGTAAGAGCAGCTATAGGTGGTATCCTGATCGGATTATTAACCCTTGGTGCATTCTATTGGGGAATCAAAGAAAGAGGTGGAAATCTCTTTACAGGTGATATATCAGAAGAAGCATTACTTTACGCCAGAACAATGGCATTCGTAGTGTTGGCAATGTCCCAGCTGTTCTATTCATTGTCCATCAGGCATTCAATCAAATCCATATTCCATATTGGAGTATTCTCAAACAAGTATTTGATTGGAGCTATAATTATAGGTGCGATACTACAGTTTGGTGTAATCCAAGTGCCATTCTTTGCTGAAGCATTCGGTGTCCATGCACTACCTTGGTATGACATGCTCCTTGTTATTGGCTTTGCATTAGTACCATTGGCTGTAAATGAAATAATCAAATTTATCAACAGGATCTTCGATAAGGATCTGACCGATAACGAATAAAACCTCTGATCTTCAAAGACTAATTAAAGCTCTTTAAGGTCCAATAAAAAATCTCCAATGACTTATAAAAATGGAAAGTCATTGGAGATTTTATTTTAATCAAGTTCTTTTATCTATAAGATTCTACTTCACCAGATCATTTATATACGGAGCTAAAAACACACTGATTTTTTCAACTGCTTCTAATTCAGCTTCAGTAAACCTTGAAAACTCAGGACTGTCAATATCAATGAGTCCAAGTATTTTACCCTCAAATTCTATTGGCACTGTTAATTCAGATCTGGATTGAGAATCACAGGCTATATGGCCGTCAAATACAAGTACATTATCAACTATATATGGTTTCTTGTCCCTGATAGTTGCACCACATACCCCTTCTCCTTCTTCTATCATCATACAGGCAGGTTTCCCTTGGAATGGCCCAAGATAAAGTGTTTTATCTTGGAGTAGATATAATCCAACCCAATTGATTCTGTCCAGATAAACATCCATGACTGCCATTGCATTGGAAATTATTGCCAATGATGTTGTTTTTTCTCCACCGAGATTTTTTATGACATTTACCATGGATTCTAATTTTTGAACTTCTGAAAGTCCTGTAAATTCTGTTTTAATCATATTCTTCCTTTTTACTTTTTTACAAGCTTAGTGCCGGTTTCATCCTGTATGACAAGACCTGCTTTCATTAGGTTTCCAAGGGCAATTTTAAAATAGTTTTTGGAAATATGGAACTCCTCTCTGATTTCATCTGGTGTTGATTTATCATTGTAAGGAATGAATCCATCATTATCCTTGAGCTTCTTTAATATTTCGTCCTTTAATTCAAGTCTTTCAGTTTTAAAATCACTTCTAAGTGAAAGTGAAGGTCTGCCATCCTCCAATATTTTTACAACCTTTGCATTAATAACATCGCCGGGTTTAACATCAGTGAAGAACTCACTTTTCAGCATTACACCCTTATATATATTATCCACTGCTACAAATAAAGATCCATTTGTCTGATATCCATATACGATGGCTTCCACATCCTGACCTTTTTCAAATTTATTCTCTTCAGGTAGTTCCAATGCTCCGTTAACATCAGTTGTAGCAGCTAGTCTGTTTGTTTTATCCACATATAACTTGAAAAGATATTCCTTTCCGACTTCCAGGTTATACTTTTGTTCCTTTTTAGGTACAAGTACATCTCTTTCCAGACCCATTGATACGAAGGCACCTGTGTGATTATTACCAACGACCTTAAGTTTTTTAACCTCACCCAGTGTAATCAATGGAGTCTTAAGAGTTGCAATTATCCTATCCTTAGAGTCTCTATAGATAAATGCTCTGACTGTATCACCGATTTTCACCTGATTGCCATCAAGACTTCCCTTTGGCAATAATACATCATCTGATGTTGATCCTGTGGCAGCATCAAGATAAAAGCCAAAAGCAGCTTCTCTTTTTACTGTCATTTCATTGAATTTTCCTAATTCATACATACTTTTTATTCCCTTCCACACATTATGCTTTTACATAATATTAATACTTGAATTTTTAAAAATAATTTCCATTACGATATTTAATAACATTTTATGAACGTAGCTTTACATATTAAATATTAACATCTATTTATTGCTTAAATCTGCACTGTTTACTCAGATTTACATGCCGGCTGAATACCAGTTTCATTCGTTCTATTGTTGGATTATATCATATACAGGATTCATCATCTACATAAAGTGGTTTTACTGCCATAACCTGCTGTTCATGGCGGATTAAACCTGGTTTTGCATAACTCCATTACTGATCAAAATAATTGTTTTTTGGTCTTATTTAAATTGACATAATATATTTTTAACTGGAACTTCCCCTTCTCCTTGATATTTTTTAACTACTAAAATTTCCCTTCATTTTTCATGATTGAAAAGCGTTTATCAATATATATAGTATTTTCCGACTTCACAAAACACAATATATAGTATTATAATAAAGCATGTCGAAACTGTCCGAGGAATTACGGACTTGAATATACAGTCAAATTATCTGGCTGAATTTATATAAGAGGAGTATGAAAAGTGAAATCAATCAAAGAACTTGTGAAAAGACACTATACTAAAGAACTGGAAAAAAATAAAAGCAAAACCGTATTTGATCTCTTTAATTGGGAAAAAAGAGATGTAGTACTTAAAGATTATAAATCAGGTAAGATCCTTACTGAAATGCACGACTTGGAATTCCCGGATTTTTACTCCCAGAACTCAGTTGATATTATAGCATCCAAATATTTCAGAAAAGCTGGTGTCAATAATGAATTGGGATATGAGAACTCAATGAAAATGGTGGCAGACAGAATGGTATCATTCTGGAGGGATGCACTTGTAGAAGAAGGACTTCTTAAAACAGCTGCAGAAAAGAAGATTTTCTACGATGAACTGGTTTATGCCCTGCTAAACCAGATGTTTGCACCAAACTCACCACAGTGGTTTAACACCGGACTTAAGCAAAGCTATGGAATCACCGGTAACCCAAATAACACCTATTTCTATGATCCAATAAAGAAAGAAACTGTTTTATCCCAGGATGCTTATTCAAGAACCCAGGCATCTGCGTGCTTTATCTTATCAATTGAAGATAAGCTATTGGGACCACATTCAATTTCAGAGCAGTATGTATCAGAAACAAAACTGTTTAAAGGTGGTTCAGGAACTGGTACTAACTTCTCCACTTTAAGAGCCTCAGGCGAAAGATTGTCAGGCGGTGGAGTATCTTCAGGTCTTATGAGCTTCTTGAAGGGCTTGGACAGAAATGCAGGAGCTATAAAATCAGGTGGTACTACAAGAAGAGCTGCCAAGATGGTTTGTTTGGATATTGATCACCCTGAAATAGAAGAGTTTATCAACTGGAAGGCAAAGGAAGAGGACAAGGTACGAGCACTTGCAAAAATGGGTTATGATGGATCCTTTGAAGGAGAAGCCTATGAAACAGTGTCTGGACAGAACTCAAACAACTCCTTGAGAATTTCAGATGACTTCATGCAAAAAGTAGTTGAATTAGATAAAAACCCAGATGAAATAATAACCTTGAGAGGAAGAAGTGATTCTTCTGTAAACAGAGATGTCAAAGTTTCCAAGCTTTGGAATGAATTCAATGAAGCAGCATGGAAATGTGCAGACCCTGCTCCACAGTATACTGATACTTTTAATGCTTGGCATACCTGCCCGGCCGGAGAAGATGGTCAGTATATGGCACCACATAACAGATTGAATTCAACAAATCCATGTGGTGAGTATGCATTCTTGGATGATACCTCATGTAACCTTGCTTCAATC